>JBJTXC010000190.1:0-5239 GCA_046082065.1 Burkholderiaceae bacterium | reverse complement strand
CTTCAGGAAAGAGCGGGGGGCGCGCGAGAGCGCTGGCTATGGCCGCGATAAACGCCGAAGGCATCGGCTCGCGTGAGGACTGAAAAGGAATTGGCCGCAAGGGCCGTTAGATAGCGTTGAACATCAAATTCCGGCACTGCGCCAGTGGCGGCGCACAGTACGCAGTGATCCGATGCGCTGTGCTGCTGCGCGGGCGCGTCATGATCAATCTGCACCCACTTCACACCCGAGCTGGCGCACACTTCGATCCAGCGACTTGAAGCGTCAGCCGCCGCACCGCCGAGCGCTGGCAGCAGGGTTTGCAGCAGCAACGCTAGCAGCAGTAGCCCGGTGAGGTATCGGCGGTGGATGAGTCGGAACATCATGGGCGCGAAGGTTAGCATGAGTGGCGCTCAGGCAATGAGGCGCCGCTGCGCTAACTCAAGGGTATCGGCTTACTGCCGACTATTGATTCAGGTTTTTTTCGCGGTGCAATCAAGAGATTTCTGCTGTCCAAGTGCCGGATTGGTGAGTACGGCTGAGGAGGTTAGCATTCACTACATTGCTTAATTATTAATCAATTTTTCGTGGTGCCAAATCAGCTGTGTTACATTTGGGAAAGAGTGGCGAACTTGACGACTGAAAGCCCCACCGAAAAGCTGCTGAATTGACAAAAGCTGCTGGGTGCTTAGGAAATTTGCGGTCATACAGGCTTGCGTTGCCATTGCTGCATTGCAGAAAACCTGCGGCGGCGACACAATGCGAGCGTTTTGATTGAGGGTCACCATGCTCTACCAACTGCACGAAATGCATAAGACCTTGCTGAGCCCGCTTGTGCAATGGGCCGAGGCATCTTCCAAGCTATTTACCAACCCGGTGTCGCCGTTGGCGCATACGCCGTTTGCGCAACGTATCGCGGCGGGCTACGAGTTGATGTTCAGGCTGGGCAAAGAGTACGAAAAGCCAGCGTTTGGTATCACCGCAACCGAGGTGAACGGGATTCGTGCCGCGATTATTGAAGACGTGGTGCTCGAGAAGCCTTTTTGCAAGTTGCTGCACTTCCGTAAAGACCGTCACGCACCTCAGCTGAAAAATTTGCAGCAGCCCAAGGTACTGGTGGTGGCACCTCTGTCTGGCCATCATGCCACTTTGCTGCGCGACACCGTGCGTACCCTCTTGACTGAATACGATGTCTACATCACCGACTGGACTGATGCACGCATGGTGCCGCTTGAGTCCGGCCCCTTCCATCTGCACGACTACATTTATTACGTTCAGGAATTCATTCGATTCCTCGGCAAAGATCTGAACGTGATCTCGGTGTGCCAACCCACGGTACCGGTACTGGCTGCCATCTCATTGATGTCGAGTGCAAAAGAACCCGTGCTGCCAAAAACCATGGTGATGATGGGTGGTCCGATTGATTCGCGTGCGTCGCCGACAGCGGTGAATGACCTTGCCATCAATAAGTCGTATCAGTGGTTCGAGAATAACGTCATCTATAGCGTGCCACCGAATTATCCCGGCTACGGGCGCCGTGTTTATCCGGGCTTCTTGCAGCACGCAGGCTTTGTGGCGATGAACCCGCGTCGTCATGCGCAAAGTCACTGGGAGTTTTACTTGCACCTGCGTGAAGGTGACAACGAGTCTGCGGAAGAGCATCGCAAGTTTTATGACGAGTACAACGCGGTGCTGGATATGCCGGCCGAGTACTATCTTGAAACCATCAAAACCGTGTTTCAGGACCATGCGCTACCGCTTGGCACCTGGGAGGTTGAGGGCAAGCTGGTCAGGCCGCAAGACATCAAACAGGTTGCGTTACTCACCATTGAAGGTGAGCTGGATGATATTTCCGGTCAGGGTCAAACCCGAGCCGCGCACGAACTGTGCACCGGCATACCCAAGCAGAAAAAGCAGCACTTCACTGCCCCTAAATGCGGTCACTACGGTATTTTTTCCGGGCGCCGCTGGCGCGAAATGATCGCACCGCGCATCGGCGAATTCATCCGCGCCAATAGCGACTAGTTCGCTGAACATAGACAACCATCCGTCCGCTGCCGCCGTGTGCAGCGGCTGATGCGTTGCTCTCTTGCATGGTGCAAATCGCGGATAATGTCGCGCCATGGCCGATTTCCACAAAACGCTCGCTGACCGTATCGAGGATGTACTGCCGCAAACACAGTGCACCAAATGCGGTTATCCCGCATGCCGTCCATACGCTGAAGCGATTGCGAACGGCAGCGCGAGCTACAACCAGTGCCCACCCGGTGGTGCCGAGGGTGTAGCACGTATCGCGAGCCTGCTCGGCAAACCGGTTCTTCCTCTCAACCACGACAATGGTGTCGAGCGCGAACGTCCGGTTGCCGTCATCGATGAAAGCGCGTGCATCGGCTGCACGCTGTGCATACAGGCGTGCCCGGTCGACGCAATCATTGGGGCTGCCAAGCAAATGCATACCGTGATTGCATCTTTGTGTACCGGTTGTGATTTGTGTGTACCCCCCTGCCCGGTCGACTGTATCGAGATGAAGCCGGTCACCGCAGGCAAAACCGGATGGGCCGCATGGTCAGCTACAGAAGCCGATGCCGCGCGGGCCAGACATGATGCGCGCAAGCTGCGCCTGCAGCGTGAAAAACAAGAAAATGACGCGCGATTAGCCGCAAAGGCACTCGCCAAGCTGGCCGAGGTTGATTCGAGCGATGCAAAAAATGAAGCCGAGCGCGCAGAAAAAGAACGCAAGCGCGCGATTATTCAAGCAGCGATAGAACGCGCGCGCCTGCAAAAAGAAAGTGCGTCCGCAACATCTGATTCGAACAAGCCATGAACGCAGACAAGCGCCGGCAGATTTTCGAGCGACTGCGTGCCAGCAATCCGCACCCAACCACCGAGCTTGAGTACACCACACCATTCGAGCTACTGATCGCAGTAATTCTTTCAGCGCAAGCGACCGATGTGTCGGTCAATAAAGCCACCCGCAAGCTGTACCCGGTGGCCCATACACCAGCCGCCATCTACGCGCTGGGTGTCGATGGTTTGACTCCGTATATTCAAACAATAGGTCTCTACAAGACCAAAGCCAAAAACGTCATCGAGACCTGTCGCCTTCTGATCGAGCAGCATGAAGGACGCGTGCCGCGTGAACGCGAAGCCTTGCAGGCGCTACCCGGCGTGGGCAGAAAAACCGCGAATGTGGTGCTGAATACAGCGTTTGGTGTGCCGGCGATGGCCGTTGATACGCATATTTTCAGGGTATCCAATCGAACCGGTATCGCGCCGGGCAAGAACGTCGATATTGTTGAACATAAGCTGATGAAGTTTGTGCCGACCGAATTTTTAATGGATGCGCACCACTGGCTGATTTTGCATGGTCGCTATACTTGCCTGGCACGTACGCCGCAGTGCTGGAATTGTGTCATTGCCGATTTGTGCGAGTTTCGAAAGAAAACGCCTACGCCCGGCAAAGCGGTCTGACATATTTAAATAAATCATGTTCAACCCCAGCCGAGAAGAAGTTCGCCGATTTTTCTGCGACACCTGGCGCAAGACTCAGGCCAATTCGCCAATGACTGCGCTCGAGATCATTGCGCGCGACTGGCTGCTGCAACATCCCGAATATGAAAGTTGCTTATCCGATCCTGAAACAGCCGAGACGAGCGATTTCGATATCGGGCAAGGACAATCCAATCCATTCTTGCATCTGTCGATGCACCTCTCCATCGCTGAACAAATCTCGATTGACCAACCGAGCGGCATACGCGACGCCTTCCGGCAACTCGCCACGCGCCTTGGCGAGCACCAGGCGCATCATCAAATCATGGAATGTCTGGGCGAGATGCTCTGGACAGCGCAGCGCAATGGCGCCCCGCCCGATGGCGCAGCCTATATTGAATGTATTCGTCGCCGCGCGCGCTGACCAATCAGCGGATTCGGTTGCTCGTTTATACTCGAGTGATCAATGATTTCTGTCTTACCCTACCCTTTCAGAACGCACACTCATGACGAACCCAAAGCGCTTTGACGGCTCAGCGCAGTATGTAGCCACCCAAGACCTGAAACTGGCTGTGAATGCCACGCTGACACTACAGCGACCGCTGCTGATTAAAGGCGAACCCGGTACCGGTAAAACCATGCTGGCGGAGGAAGTCGCTGCGGCGCTAGATATGCCGCTGCTGCAATGGCACATCAAATCCACCACCAAAGCGCAGCAAGGTTTATATGAATACGATGCGGTATCCCGCTTGCGCGACTCACAGTTGGGCGACGAGCGCGTCAAGGATATTCATAATTACATTATCAAAGGCGTGCTTTGGCAGGCCTTCCATGCGGACCAACCGGTCGTGCTGTTGGTTGATGAAATCGATAAAGCGGATATTGAATTCCCGAATGATTTGCTGCGTGAGCTCGACCGTATGGAGTTTTATGTTTATGAAACCCGCGAGCTGGTTCGTGCCAAGCATCGGCCGTTGGTCATCATTACCTCTAATAATGAAAAAGAGCTGCCGGACGCTTTCCTGCGTCGATGCTTCTTTCATTACATTAAATTCCCTGACGCGCAAACGATGCAGCAGATCGTCGATGTGCATTTCCCGACGCTGAAAAAAGATCTTCTGGCGCAAGCCCTGGACACCTTCTACCAGCTGCGTGACGTACCCGGTCTGAAGAAAAAGCCGTCCACCTCCGAGCTGCTGGACTGGCTCAAGCTGCTGCTGGCCGAGGATATCCCGCCCGAAGCCTTGCGCAGCCAGGATCAGAAAGCCATCGTGCCGCCTCTGCATGGCGCCTTGCTGAAAAATGAGCAGGATGTGCATCTCTTTGAGCGACTGGTCTTCATGTCGCGCAACAACCGCTAAATCACCTCATGCTGATCGACTTTTTTTTCACGCTCAAGAGCGCGAAAATCCCGGTCTCGATCAAGGAATTTCTGGTGCTGCTCGAGGCACTGGAAAAGCAGGTTATCGCGCCCTCGCTGGATGATTTCTACTATCTCTCGCGCAGAACCCTGGTCAAGGATGAAGCCAATTTCGATAAATTCGACAAGGCTTTTGGCGCCTATTTTCGCGGTGTCGAAACGCTGTTCGATAAAAATCCCGAGATTCCGCTCGACTGGCTGATGAAGCGCCTCGAGCGCGAACTCACACCGGAACAAAAAGCAGCCCTCGAAAAATTCGGCTACGACAAGCTGATGGACAGACTCAAAGAACTGCTGGACGAGCAAAAAGGCCGTCACGAAGGTGGCAACAAGTGGATAGGCACCGGTGGC
>JBJTXC010000189.1:0-5158 GCA_046082065.1 Burkholderiaceae bacterium | reverse complement strand
GGTGATGGCTACTGGTTTATCGATACGGTAACACGTTACGCTACTGAGCGCATCGTATTCGAACGTCCAATAGGGCAAAACCAAGGTGTGCAATTTCCGATTGCCAAGGCCCTTGTAAATGTCGAGGCAGCGAGCTTGATGCGCTACAAGGCTTGCGAGTTATTCGATGCCGGTAAGCCCTGCGGTGCTGAAGCAAATATGGCGAAGATGCTTGCGGCTGATGCATCCTGGGAAGCAGCCAATGCCTGCTTGCAGTTTCATGGGGGCTTTGGATTTGCCGCTGACTATGATGTTGAGCGAAAATTTCGAGAGACCCGTTTGTACCAGGTTGCGCCGATCTCGACGAATCTTATTCTCTCGTATATTGCCGAGCACCTACTGGGCCTACCACGCTCTTTTTAAAGCCTTTAATAAATTGTCGCTGGCGTTGTTGGAACTGCCTCGCCGTACGTCATGTACTGTCTTCGTCAGTTCCGCCTAGCCAGCGCACGTGTCGCTTCGCGCCACTCATTTTGTAAAAAGGCTTTTTGGTACGCCTTAGATCTAACGTCGCTGGCGTTGTTAACTTAAATCCAAGCACCGACGATACGCTCTGCGAATAAGACCATGCCAACCACCAGCACAAGCTGTGACAAGCGCCGTACCACGATCGGTTCCCAGCTTGTTTTGCGCAAGTAGATCAGTACCGGCACGGTGATCAGGATAGCGGCGAGTTGGCCGGCTTCGACACCGAGGTTGAAGTTCAGAAGTGACCAAAGCAGACTGTCACGCGGCAAGCCGATCTCAGCGAGTACCGAAGAAAATCCGAAACCGTGTACCAGGCCAAACAAGAAGCTGACAGTCCAGCGACGCGATATCGCAAAGCGTGGAAACAGATTTTCGAAGGCGACATAGGCAATCGACAGCGCAATCACTGCTTCAACTGCAGCAGCAGGTGGTGTAATTAAAGACAATGCTGCAGCACCTAAGGTCAAGCTATGCGCAACGGTGAACGCGGTGATGATTTTCAGTAGCGATAACAAGCCGCCGCCGCATAACACCAACGCCAACAAGAACAGCAGATGATCATAGCCAGTGACGATATGTTCTATGCCGAGGATAAAAAATCCACCGGCATAATGCGGCTTGGCTTGGCCAGTGTTGTTGAGAGTGATCTGCGCCACTCGCTCGGTGTTGGAAAAATTCAATGATTGGCTACCACCAGACCAGGTCAGTACCGCGACGATATGGTGTTTGTCACCCAGTGCTTCCGGTAAGTCATCGCGAATGGTGAGTTGCTGCGGTGCCGTGGGGCAGGCAAAATCAAGTTGCAAAGCGTGTGGTGATGCCGGGGTACAGACCACGCCATCGGCGTTGACGCTGATGTGTTTTTTCATCAGCTCACTCAGCATGCCTTCGTCGGTCGTTGGTGCGGTGGGGGTGAGCCGGTAACTGATCTTGCTACCGTCAACTGCTACCGATGCAAAGCCGGTGGCGTCCCCCGAGTGCCCGAGGGCGGTGGCAGAGCTGATTAAGCACAACCCTGCGCAGAGCCAGCGCAGCGCTGTTCTCATCGACCTCGGTGAGCGCCACGACTCGGCGCGGTGGCAGCGGGTGGGTTGGATGCCGGTCGTTGGCCCACTGCGTCGACCATGGCGATCAAATTCGTGATCTGGTACTCGGCAATCGTAATCGCCTCATTAGCACCCACGGGCAGTACATACCGGCTGTAGCCATCCGGACTGACGGTGCCGACGGCCAGTCGAGTGACCGGGTTATTACCTTTCAGCGCATATACCATCACCAAGATATCAGGTCGCGAAACACCGTACTCATCTCGCCCCGGCTTGAGCGGTATGGGCTGTTCTTTTTGGGTGCGGCTAAACATGGCGATCGCTTGCGCAATGGTGCTGGCCACGCGCGGATCGGCGCGATGGCTGTGTGCAGCGGCGTTGGCTTCATCTTGCTGGCCGTGGTACAGCCACGCACCGGTTTCATCGCGCTCGAATCGGTGTAGCTGACCTTTACGCAAAATCTCGAGTGCGCCGATCTGCTCCAGTGGTATGGGCAGTAAAAACTTCTCTGAACGCGTCGACGACACTTCAATCTGTTGCGCACGCCGAGTTTCTTCGACGCCGATAATTATGGCGAGTACGCCGACCAGACCCCACACCAACACCAACTGTTTGCGGCGCGTGCTCATCGGCGTCTCCACCAGACCGCGACACCCAATGCGGCCAGCAGCAGCGGCAGCAAGATCAGCGACAAGATAAAGGTGGCCTTCATTTGCGTGTTGGTCATGCTGACCACCGGCAGATCATAGGTGCGTGGTTCTAATCCGATCAGATTTTCTCGGGCAGCGAGGTAGTTGACTGCGTTCAGAAACAGCGCGCCATTACCCAGAATATGAAAGAACGAGTTGGTTGCGAAGTCTGAGTCACCCACCACGATAATGCGTGAAGGCTTGCGATCGGTGCTAATGGGCTTAGCCTCGTCAACTTTTTCACCGCGCAGCTCTTTCATGATGATGCTGGCGGAATCTACGGTGTTGGGGTTGAAGCTGGCCGCCAATGCCAATGTCAACGGCCCGGTCTTGCTGGCACCTTGTACGAAATCGGCGCGAGCACGATCCGGCGTCGTGAAGCTCTTGCGTGATGAATTCACCAGCGGCCGAATACGAACACCCGCTACCGGCTTTGCAGTGGGCATCAGCGCACTCACACCGGGATAAAACGTGAGGGGTAATTTGTTGGTGACTTCGTGCCGGTTGTAATCGGTCACAGCAGGTGCAGATACATCTGCCCAGAAATGACTGGCTTCATCAATCACCAGACCCTGATCGAGTTGAACACTGTACTTAGCCAAAATAGGATCGAGCCCGGTTTTGACGAAGGGGTCCAGCAAGAAAAGCGCATTATGACCATTATCGAGATACTGCTCGATCGCTTTTATCTCCTGCGCAAGGTACGGCATGGCCGGCCCCACCACCAGCAAGAGCGAGCAGCGCTCGAGGTCGACATCTTTGCTCATTAGCGAAACTTTTTCGACCACATAGTTCATGGCTTCCAGTGAACCACGTGCTTTGGCCATACCATGATTTTCGTGCAGCACCATCTTGGTTTCCAGACCATGCGAGTGGCCGGCGGCCCCCTCAGTATGATCATGCGACTCCAGGCTGAATGGATCAGGCTCGCCGTGTCCCTCGGTGAAGCAGGCGAGTTGCTGCTTACCCTGAGAAACACGCAGGATGCCGTTGGCAATATCGGTTTCCGTCGGGCCGTTGACGGTTAGCTTGCGACCCTCGCTCTCCATCAGCGCGGTGCCGGGGAAATCGACGCCGCGCATTTTTGCTTGCGATGGGTTCAGCATCGGATCAAAAAACGAGACCGTGATTTTTTCATTCTGCGCCGCGATCTGCTCGTACAACTCGACCGTTTCACGCATGCCGCGATCATGAAAGAAAGTGATATTCACCGGCCTATCGACCGATTTGAGCATATGAATAGTTTGCGGCGCCAGCGAGTGCTCGCGGTTTGCGGTCATATCCAGGCGAAGCGGGAACAGCGCCGCCACCCATGCAATCGCTGCAAACAGTAGCAGCATGCCCAGCATCAGCAACATCAACTCACCACGCTGACCACGCAGTAACAAACGGACTTCCGCTCGCAGCTGCCATATCGCATAGGCGCAGCAACCCAGCCCGACCACCAGCAGTACCAGTGCGAGTACCGATGAACCCACAATCAGCGCACCCGCGAACGTCGACCCCGCTAACAGCAGCAAGCCTGCAATCAGAATCAGTCCGTGACGAAAAGAGGTTTCCATGCTGCGGTATCGGGGTGAATTAGCGGCGTAACTGCAAATAACCGGTATTGAGCGTCAGCGCGCAGGCAATCACGGCAAAAAAGAAAGCGATACCTTCAGAGCGCAGCAAGCCACGAATAAAGTCGGCAAAGTGCAGCGCGAATGATAAATGCGCGACCAGATCACGCAGCAGTAATGAAGACTGAAGTGATTGCAGATGGCCGACAAACCAGAAACCCAACAGCACCGGAATCGTGATTAGCGCGGCGACGATCTGATTTTCAGTCAAGGCAGAAAAAAACTGGCCGATCGCAATACACGTCATGCCGAGCAAGATGAAGCCCAGATAGCCCGCAATGATATTCAGCGTTTGTGGTGTGCCAAACAGATACAGCGGCACCAAGTTGATCCAGGTTGCGGCGGTCATCAACAGAAAGATGCTGACTGCGCCCAAATACTTGCCGAGCACGACTTGCCACGTTTGCAGGGGCAGGGTCATGAGTAATTCCATGGTGCGCGCGTTGTATTCGGCAGAGAACAGGCGCATGGTCAGCACTGGCGAAATAATCAGCAACAGGATGCCCATATTCTGCAGGGTTGAATCCATGGTGCCGATACCGGTTAGAAAAATGTTGTATGTGAAAAAATATCCGGTGCCGAGTAAAAATACAGCAATCACGAAATAGGCAATCGGCGAACGGAAATAGGTGAGCATTTCCTTGACGTAGATGGCGCGCACGCCGTCAAGTGGCCTCATGCGGCCTCCTGCTGCAGATCAGTGACCACCGAACCGCCCGCATGGCCAACATAGCCGAGAAATACATTCTCGAGCGTTGGCTGTCGTCGTTCCAAGCGATAGAGTTCGCCCGCCGCCATCACGGCGCGCGCGATACGCGATTCAATACCCTCCATATCCTGTACCAAGCATTCGATGCTCACCACACCCTGACGTACCGGATGTGGCCGTATGCTCAGCCCCGAGACACCATCCACGCCGCGCAGTGAGTGTTCCAGCGTGTGTTGATCACCCGTTGCGTCAAGCAGCACGCTGTTACTTTGCTCGGCACGTTGCTGCAAGCCGTTAGGGGAATCGACCGCCAATAATCGACCGCCATTAATGATGGCCACGCGCTGACATATCAGGGTGACTTCAGGCAGGATGTGGGTCGAGATCAGCACCGCGTGCTTGCTGCCAAAATTGCGAATCACTTCGCGTGTCTCTTGAATCTGGCCGGGGTCCAAACCTGCGGTCGGTTCGTCAAGCAGCAGTACCTTGGGCTCGCCGAGCAGTGCCTGCGCAAGGCCGACGCGTTGACGGTACCCCTTGGAGAGTTTGTAGCATTCCTTTTGCGTCACGGCTTCCAAACGGCAGGCC
>JBJTXC010000188.1:0-3445 GCA_046082065.1 Burkholderiaceae bacterium | reverse complement strand
AACGACGCCAAAGCCGCAGAGGATATGCTCAGCGCGCTGGATGTGCCGTACATGGCGGTGACACCGGTTGAATTTCAAACCATCGAACACTGGGGTGGTTCGGAACGCGGCTTGCTGCCAGTCGAGGCCACCATGATGGTGGCACTGCCCGAGCTTGATGGTTCAAGCGGTTCGCTGGTCTATGGTGGTCGCAGCGATGGTGCTGGTAGCAAGTGCACCGGTTGCTCACGTGGCTGCACGTTTGAGGTCAGTGATGCGAGCCAGGATATGCAGCCGTGTAGTGAGCGAGCTGACATGATCGCCGCGCGCGTCGACAAAATGGTCGCGCTTCGTCGCTCAGAGCGTGCCGAGCGCCGAGTTGCAGTGGTGTTATTCAACTTCCCGCCGAATGCCGGCGGTACCGGCACGGCTGCGTTCCTCGCAGTGTTTGAATCGCTCTACAACACACTAGCGGCGATGCAGCGTGCTGGTTACAGCATTGAGCTACCCGAAGATGTTGATGCCTTGCGGCGTGCAATTTTGAATGGCAACGCCGAGCATCATGGCGCACCCGCGAATGTGTTAGCCAAGATTAGCGCGGATGATCATGTGCGGCGCGAGCCTTGGCTGCGCGAGATTGAAGCGCAATGGGGACCCGCGCCCGGTAAACATCTGACCGATGGACGTAATTTATTTGTGCTTGGCGCGTGCTTCGGAAATGTGATGGTGTCGGTACAACCGTCGACCGGCGTTGAGGGTGATCCGATGCGCTTGCTGTTTGATAAAGGCTTTGCACCGACCCATGCCTTCTCGGCGTTTTACCGCTATCTGCGTGAGGATTTCGCCGCGCATGCGGTGCTGCATTTCGGCACCCATGGCGCATTGGAGTTCATGCCGGGTAAACAAGCGGGTATGTCGGGGGCATGCTGGCCAGATCGCTTGATTGCTGATCTGCCAAATGTGTATCTGTACGCAGCAAATAATCCTTCCGAGGGCACGATCGCCAAACGTCGTGCCAACGCCACGCTGGTGTCGTATGTCACACCGCCGCTGGCAGAAGCTGGTTTGTATCGCGGCCTGAATGAACTTAAATCTTCACTCTCGCGCTGGCGTCAGCTCGGCCCGGAAGAAGCTCATGAGCGTCCGGCACTCGCCGCATTGATTCAGTCGCAGGCTTGCGAACTTGAGCTCGCAAAACCAGAACCGGTATGGGATGGTGAGAGCGACACAGCGATCACTGACTTGAATGAAAAATTGCTTGAGCTGGAGTACACCCTGATTCCGCATGGCTTGCACGTGGTCGGTAAGGCGCCGACCGTTGAAGAGCGGGTCGACATGTTGCTCTCAATTGCCGAGGCGACTCACGGTGCCACGATCGATGATGAATTGCGTGCCGCGATACGCGCGATGCTGACAGGTGCTGCGATTAAGCTCAGTGAGTCCCAACGTGAGCTGATGCAAAAACTTTCTGCCAGCAATGAACTGCTGCACGAGCATTTCGAGTTGGACGGCATGCTGACCGCGCTCGATGGGCGCTATGTGCGCCCCGCGCCAGGTGGCGACATGATGCGCTCGCCTGATGTGCTACCAGCCGGACGTAATTTGCATGGCTTTGATCCTTTTCGTTTGCCAAGTGCCTACGCCGTCAAAGACGGTGCGCGCCAGGCCGAGCGCTTGCTCGCCAAGCACCATGAAGATACCGGCGCATTTCCTGAATCGATTGCGATGGTGTTGTGGGGTACCGATAACCTGAAGAGTGAAGGCGGACCAATTGCGCAAGCGATGGCGCTGATGGGGACTGCGCCACGGTTTGATACCTATGGCCGACTCGCAGGTGCGCAATTACTGCCGCTCGATACAATCGGTCGTCCGCGCGTCGATGTGATGATTACTTTGTCAGGCATTTTCCGCGATTTGCTGCCACTGCAAGTGCGTATGCTGGCCGAGGCAGCGCTGCTGGCTGCGCAAGCCGATGAACCGCATGAGCAGAACTTTATTCGCAAGCATGTGATGGCCTGGATGGATGAGCATGGTGGCGATATTGAGACTGCCGCTTTGCGTGTGTTTGGTAATGCCGAGGGTACCTACGGCGCCAACGTGAATCACCTGATTGATTGCAGTCGTTGGGATGATGAAGACGAGCTTGCAGAAGCCTGGACCTGCCGCAAAGGTTTTGCCTACGGCACCAGTGGTCGACCAGTCGCGCAACCTAAATTACTCAACAGCGTGCTATCGCGCGTAGAGTTGGCCTATCAAAACCTCGACTCGGTTGAAGTCGGTGTGACCACCATCGACACCTATTTCGATACCTTGGGTGGTATCAGCCGCGCAGTAAAGCGCGCCAAAGGTCCAGACGCAGAAATGGCGCCGGTATATATCGGTGACCAGACTCGAGGCGGCGGCACAGTACGCACCTTATCCGAGCAAGTTGCGCTTGAAACGCGTACCCGAACTCTCAATCCGAAATGGTACGAGGGCATGCTGGCCCATGGCTATGAGGGTGTGCATCAGATCGAGTTACATCTCACGAACACGATGGGCTGGTCAGCGACCACAGGGCAGGTGCAGCCCTGGGTCTATCAGCAGCTCACGCAAACATTCTTGCTTGATCCTGAAATGCGCGAGCGACTTGCGCGTTTGAATCCATCAGCATCAGCGCGTGTCGCAAGCCGCTTGATGGAGGCGTATGAACGGAATTACTGGACTCCCGATGCAGACACGCTGGATGCCATGCGTCGCGCCGGTGAGGAATTGGAAGATCGACTAGAAGGTATCTACGAGGGAGATAAAGCATGAACATCAGCACAGTGCCGGTCAGCGAGATTCGTCGAGAACGACGCGCCGACGGTGAGGGGAGTGTGCAAGTCTCGCTCGACCCTAAAGTCAATATCGGTAACGCCAAGGTTTTTGCTATCTACGGTAAAGGCGGTATCGGGAAAAGCACCACATCCTCAAATTTGTCAGTAGCGTTTTCCAAATTGGGCAAGCGGGTGCTGCAGATCGGTTGCGACCCGAAACACGACTCCACATTCACACTTACCAAGCGCTTGATGCCCACGGTGATTGATGTGTTGGAGACCGTGGATTTTCATAGTGAAGAGTTGCGAGTCGAAGATTTCGTGTGCGAAGGTTACAACGGTGTGATGTGTGTCGAAGCCGGCGGCCCACCTGCGGGTACCGGCTGTGGTGGTTATGTGGTTGGTCAGACTGTCAAGCTACTGAAAGAGCATCACCTGCTAGATGAAACCGATGTGGTGATTTTTGATGTGCTGGGTGATGTGGTGTGTGGCGGCTTCGCAGCACCGCTGCAGCATGCGGATCGCGCGCTGATCGTGACGGCTAACGACTTTGATTCGATTTTCGCGATGAATCGCATCGTGCAAGCGATTGGCGCCAAGTCGAAAAACTATAAAGTGAGATTGGGTGGTGTGATTGCGAACCGATCCGATGCAACCGATCAGATCGA
>JBJTXC010000187.1:0-4392 GCA_046082065.1 Burkholderiaceae bacterium | reverse complement strand
AATTTGTTAAAGAATAGAAACGATCAGTTAGCTCTGCCTGGCATATTGATTGTTTATGTCGCGCTGTGGGCTCTAGTCAAAGCCATTTTCTCTGCAAACCTCGATCGGTACGCGGACATGTTAGAAGGCTTCGCCTGGGGCCAGGTTTTTTCTTGGGGTAGCTTCAAACACCCGCCGTTAGTCGGCTGGATTGCCGGGTCTTGGTTTTCGATTTTTCCAACTAATGATCAACTTTATTTTTTGTTGTCCTATTTGATTGCAGCAGGGGGGTTGCTGGGCGTATTTCGCTTGAGCATGGCTGCTGGGTTGGGGAGGCTGTCAATCGCGGTGGTCTTGCTTCAAATGTGTGCTTTACCGTACACCACATTAGCTGGAAAATTCAACGCGAATAGTATCTTGTTATTGGTATGGCCATGGGTCGTTTTAATTTGGTGGAAATGCATTCATCTATCTGGATCAACCTACACAAATAGTCTTTTTCTTGGTCTTTGTGCTGCGCTTGCGATGCTTGGAAAATACTACAGCGGTGTGTTATTGCTCGCTCTAGGTATCGTGACTGTTATTTCGGAGCCGGGGCGTCAGTGGCTCAAAACCCCAAAGCCGTGGTTTGCACTCGTTGTATTTTTCATAGCCCTTTTACCCCATATCTCCTGGCTGCAGTCGCACGAATTCATCACCTTTAAATATGTTGGAGACCAAGGTGGCGGCGGGATCTCCTGGACAAACTTGATCAAGTTTTTACTTGCCCCTCTGATTTATTGGGGTGTGGCGCTATTGATTTGCGTTGGTCTATTCGGAAATCGTCGTATCGGTTGGCTCAGCCGTATTTGGCTTGCTTGGCAGCCTGCTGGGTGGAGGGATTATCTATTTTGGGTAGTGATGCTGCCTTATGTGCTGACACTACTTTTCGGCTTATCTGGATTCGTCGAGTTGTCTTTGCCATGGTCGATTCCCATTGGCTTCGGTTTCCCCATTTTATGGTTACGAAACCTGACTCAACGTGACGCCCTACATGATGAGGCCGTGATGAATTCGCGCACCTTGGGTAGGTGGCTAATCATCATGGTACTCATTGTTCTTGTTGGCGCCGGTATTGATAGGGTGCGCGCTACCATGACGAAGGAGGATATTGTTTATCTTCCACGCCGAGAGGCAGCGAGGGAGATGCTGGCACGTTGGGATTCCAGCGGCAAACCTGAGCGTCCTGCTTGGGTCGCAGGTATTTGGGCGGAAAATGCCAGTGTGGCTTTTTACGGGGATAGAAAAATCAAAGTATTGCCGGGCTTTCCAGACCAACCACCCGCCACTTTGGATGATTCGTTATCTCGAATATGGGAAGACAAATACGGGTTGATTTATTGCCCACCGGTGGCTGGCGCGAGTGAATTACAGGAAAGCTGTGAGCAGGATGCTCGTGAGTGGCTTACCAGCCACGAGCTACCTATTGATGAAGTGGAATTCGTAGCTCACAGGTCGGGATGGACATTCCCTGATCCTAAACGCTATCGTTATGTGGGTTTTATGGTCGCGCCGAAAGAGCAGTAGCGCTGATCACTTGCATCACCGCCGCCAACTGACGGCTTCTGCCAACTCCTCGAGCTTTAGCTTAGGGGCGAGCTGCTGGATGAAATCAATCGCATACTCTCGCATGAAGGCGCCACGTCGAACGGCCACGCGGGTGACATTCGGGGCAAACAAATGATCGGCAGAGATCGTGTGCAAGTTTGCTGGAAGATAGTCGACGGCCATTGAAGCAACAATACCGACGCCTAAACCCAAAGAAACATACTGCTGGATGACATCAGAATCCATGGCGGTTAGCACGATGTCTGGTGCGACATCTTGCGCACTAAATGCTTCATCGATATGACTGCGGCCTGTGAAGCCCACATCATAGGTAATCAGTGGGTGTCGAGCGAGCAGTTCGAGCGTGACGCGGTTTGCGTCAAGCAGCGGGTGCCCGACCGGCACAACAATCATGTGATGCCACTCGTAGCAGGGGAAAGAGACCAAGCCCTCAAAGCGAGACAAGCCCTCCGTTGCAATACCGATATCCGCTTTGCCCGAGAGAACCCATTCGGCGATATGCTCTGGCGCGCTTTGTTGGAGGGCGATGCGCACATCTGGAAAGGCAGTCCGAAAATGCTGAACCGCTTGGGGTAACACATATCGTGTTTGTGTATGGGTCGCGGCAATCGAGAGCGTCCCGGTGGTTTTACCGGAAAACGTTTCGCCAGCGCGTTGCAGGTTTTCAGCTTCGAGCAGTAGTCGCTCGACAATATGCAAAACCTCTTTGCCGGGTTCGGTCAGGCCGGTCAAACGTTTGCCGTTACGCTCGAAGGTATCTCTGCCGAGCTCTTCTTCCAGTTCGCGGATCTGCCGGCTCACACCAGGCTGCGACGTAAAGAGGGCATTCGCAACTTCGGTCAGGTTGAATCCACGCCGTGCCGTCTCGCGTACTGATTTCAGCTGCTGAAAATTCATCGTTGAGTCGTTTCAGGCAGCTTCTTCAAGGAATACACGTACTCGCTTCGGCTTCACACGAACCGTCGCGCCCGGGCTCAGCTGCAGCTGCGTGTAGCGTTCAGTAGGCAGCAAGGCCTCGATCAGCCCGCCACCATCACTACGCTCAAGCTCCAATTGGGCAAGCGGCCCAATCGCATGGGCTCGCTTGAGTAGTGCCACAATGCCTTCACCCTCTGGCGTGAACAACTCAATATCCAGCTCGTGCGGGCGAACATAACCAACGCCAAGTGCATCGCGAGCATGACTGTGATCGGGCACCGGTAGGCTCGCATCGCCTGCGGCCAGCACGCCTTCGTGCACACGTCCATGAAACAGATTCACATTACCTAAAAATCCGTACACAAAAGGCGAGGCCGGGTGGTTGTATACATCATCAGGTGCGCCGACTTGCTCCACCTTGCCGTGGTTCATCAGCACTACACGGTCTGCGACTTCCAGTGCTTCTTCCTGATCATGCGTCACGAAAATACTCGTCACATGTAGTTCATCATGCAGGCGGCGCAGCCAGCGACGCAGTTCTTTGCGCACCTTGGCATCGAGCGCGCCAAAGGGTTCGTCAAGTAACAGTACCCGTGGCTCAACGGCGAGTGCGCGCGCCAGTGCAATACGTTGACGTTGGCCACCCGATAGCTGCGAGGGGTAGCGATCGGCAAGCCAATCCAGCTGCACCAGTGACAACAAGCGCATGACTTTGTCGTGAATCTCTGCTTTGCTGGGGCGGTGAGCGCGTGGCTTGACTCGCAAGCCGAAGGCAATATTGTCGAACACACTCATGTGTCTGAAGAGTGCGTAGTGCTGGAACACAAAACCAACCTGGCGCTCACGCACATCGCGTATGGATGCATCTTCACCATCCAGAATCACCTGGCCTTCGTCGGGTTGCTCCAGCCCGGCGATCACGCGCAGCAGCGTAGTCTTGCCGCAGCCGGAAGGACCCAGCAAGGCGGTCAATTCACCCGTGGGGAAATCCAGCGAGACATTGTCTAGCGCAACGAAGCTACCGAAGCGTTTGCCGATATGTTTAACCGCGATACTCATGATGCTTCCTCGGGGTTGATGGGTGTCTGATGTGCAAGACGCCACTCAATGAAAGTTTTAATCGCCAGCGTGACCAAGGCCAACAGTGCCAGTAGGGATGCGACAGCGAATGCCGCTGCAAAGTTGTACTCGTTGTACAAAATTTCTACTTGCAGTGGCATGGTGTTGGTCTCACCACGAATATGGCCAGACACAACCGATACCGCACCAAACTCGCCCATGGCACGCGCGTTACATAGAATTACGCCGTACAACAAACCCCAGCGAATGTTTGGTAGTGTCACGTGCCAGAAAGTGCGCCAGCCCGAAGCACCCAGCACTAATGCAGCTTCTTCTTCCTCATTGCCTTGAGATTGCATGAGCGGGATCAGCTCACGCGCAACAAACGGGAAGGTGACGAAGATAGTCGCCAGCACAATGCCGGGGACGGCAAACAGAATTTGTATGTCATGCGACATCAGCCACGCACCGAACCAGCCATGCGCACCAAACAGCAGCACATAAATCAAACCGGAGATCACGGGCGATACTGAGAATGGCAAATCAATCAGTGTGAGCAGCAGGTTCTTGCCGCGAAACTCAAATTTTGCAATCGCCCAAGATGCAGATAAACCAAAAATCAAATTCGCGGGCACTGCAATCGCTGCGGTGAGCAACGTCAGCTTGATCGCTAGCCAGGCATCTTCTTCGGTAATGGCAGCAAGGTAGGCATCCCAGCCTTTTTTGAGTGCCTCGGTGAACACCACTGCCAGCGGTATCAACAAGAAAAGAATCGCAAAACCGACTGCAATTGCAATCAGGCCAAAGCGTACCCAGTGAGGCTCACTG
>JBJTXC010000186.1:0-2837 GCA_046082065.1 Burkholderiaceae bacterium | reverse complement strand
CAAATGCGTCAGATAGTCTTGAAGGGCGGGGTAGGTCATTTTTTCCTCGATTGAGATATGCGTTACGTACCGAATTTATCCTGACTCCGCCACGTTGGAAAATAACAATTTCAAGAATACATATGGTGTTTGCGAGGGGCTGAATCAAAAAAATCGAATAAGTAAATTTGAAAATAGCCTTATGCAAGCGATGATTTTTTTGTCAGACTTTCTAGCTGAGAGCTTTTCGAAAAAGCTAACAAGATAACTGACACGACCGACCAAGGAGATAACAATGAGCCTGGAATCTGCCCAAGACATCATTTCCGACACCGAGGATGCTGCTCACGCTTACAGTGCAGACCCGCTATCAGCGCTCACAGTGGCGAAAGCCCAAGCTCAAGAATCGGGCTTGCCCTACAGCGGTACCGTGCCGCCTACGATTGCGTGGTCGTTGTTCCGGCAAGGGTCCGTGGTGTTGGTTGATGTTCGTACGACTGAAGAGCGGCATTTTGTTGGGTATGTGCCTGGCTCATTACATGTCGCATGGGCAACCGGTACGAGCCTGAACCGGAATCCGCGCTTTCTCAAAGAGTTAGAGTCGCGAGCAGGCGGTAAAGACTCGACCATCCTCCTCCTTTGTCGAAGCGGCAACCGCTCCGCCGCCGCCGCGACTGCTGCTTTCGCTGCCGGATTTCAGCATGTATTCAACATCGCCGAGGGCTTCGAAGGCGATCTGGACCAGAACGCGCAGCGGGGCAGAATTGGCGGCTGGCGATTCCACGGCCTACCTTGGACTCAAGACTGATCGGTCTGTCAAGATGAATCAGCGCGCTGATCACTGGAGCTCCGGCAAGGCACACACCGAGTTGTCCGATATCGTCGATCAACTCAGAGCAGCACGGGAGCGATGGCGTGCAGCGCATGAGCGTCATCGTGAGTTTGGGGAGCGAGAATTCCCGTCCCGAGTGGAGCTTCGCCGCATTCTCGAGGATTTATGTGCTGCTCTATTTCCAATGCGCCTGGGGCCAACGAGTCTGCGCCAATCGAGCGAGGATTTCTTTGTTGGTTACACGCTGGATTCAGCGTTGACTCGATTACAGGATCAAATACGGCTTGATCTGGGCTAAAAGCTGGCACCGGATATCACCACAGCGAGTAAAGATGTTAATGCCCAGGCTGCGGAATTGGTCCGTCAGTTTGCACACAAATTACCAGCGATTCGGCAGCTCTTGGATGCCGATGTAGAAGCTGCTTATCATGGCGACCCGGCGGCTCGTAGCGTGGATGAAGTATTGCTCTGCTACCCGGGTATTGCAGCGATCACGTATCACCGTATCGCTCATGAACTGTATCAGCTTGGCGCACCATTAGTCGCGCGCATCATTGCCGAAATTTCTCATTCGGATACGGGCATCGATATACATCCGGGTGCTGTTATTGGCGGTCGCTTTTTTATTGATCACTGTACCGGTGTAGTCATTGGAGAGACTGCTGTCATCGGTGAGCGTGTTCGTATCTATCAAAACGTAACACTGGGTGCAAAGCGATTTCCCGCCGGTGAAAACGGCACCCTTGAAAAGGGATTGCCCCGACATCCACAGCTTCAAGATGATGTGGTCGTGTATGCAGGTGCCACACTGCTGGGACGAATTGTGGTTGGAGCAGAATCAATTATTGGCGGTAACGTCTGGTTAACCGAGAGCGTGCCTGCGAACAGTCACATCACGCAAGTTTGGGCACACCATGACAAATATAAATATGTAGACAAACACTCAATCTAGTCAGATTCATCGATTTGCAAGGACTTGAAAGGAAATAATATGGCCACCACAGAAGATACCCAGCTCGCCCTCAGTGACAATGCTGCTCGCCAGCTTGCCAATGCGACCAAGACAGTTCCGCAGCTTTCCACGATTTCACCTCGCTGGTTAGTACATATGCTGCAGTGGTTACCGGTTGAAGCGGGTATCTATCGCCTTAACAAGGTTAAAAACCCGTTGAATGTTCAAGTGGCCTGTGCCAGCCGCGACGAATCAGAACTTCCTCAAACTTTCGTTGATTATGAAGATCAACCTCGGGAGTATTTTCTTAATGCCGTCAGCACAGTCTTGGATGTGCATACCCGTGTATCGGATCTGTACAGCAGCCCGCATGATCAGATCAAAGAGCAGCTGAGACTGACGATTGAAACTATCAAAGAAAAGCAAGAGAGCGAACTCATTAATAATGCGGATTATGGCTTGCTAGCCAGCGTTGATGATGAGCAGCGGATTTCCACATTGACAGGTGCGCCAACACCCGACGATCTGGATGATTTATTGACGAAAGTCTGGAAAGAGCCTGGCTTCTTCTTGACCCACCCGCGTGCGATTGCGGCATTTGGTCGCGAGTGCACACGACGCGGTGTTCCACCGCCAACCATTAGTTTGTTTGGTGCGCAGTTCATTACCTGGCGCGGTATTCCGCTCATTCCTTCGGATAAGGTGCCTATCGAAGAAGGTAAAACTAAGATCTTGCTTCTGCGCTCGGGCGAAAAAAAGCAAGGCGTCGTCGGGCTATTCCAGCCCGGGCTCGCAGGGGAACAAAGTCCAGGGCTGTCGGTGCGATTTATGGGCATTAGTCGCAACGCGATTGCGTCTTATCTGATTTCCCTGTACTGCTCGTTAGCAGTACTCACCGAGGATGCATTGGCTGTACTTGAAGACATTGAGGTGGATCGCTACCATGACTATCCAGCCACCTACAAGTAATCATGGCGAGTCGAGCTTGCCTGAGCTCTCAGCCCTGGCAAGGATGGCAACTCAATTGTTTCGCGAGCTGCCAATATCACCCGATGCGGGTCCTGCGTTGCTGTC
>JBJTXC010000185.1:0-4569 GCA_046082065.1 Burkholderiaceae bacterium | reverse complement strand
CTTTGAATACCTTCGGCGTGAGGGTCGCCATCGATAATTTCGGTACCGGCTACTCGAGCTTGCCTCAGCTACACCGTTTACCCATCGCTACCTTGAAAATTGATCGCCAGTTCATTGCAGTCATGGATGCTGCCGATTCAGCGCAAACCCCCACCACCATCCGGGCCATGATTCAGCTTGCCCATGGCTTCGGTATGCAAGCACTGGCCGAGGGCGTCGAAACGGCCGAGCAATATTCGATGTTGCTCAATGATGGTTGCGATCTGATGCAAGGGTGGTTGCATAGCCCCGCTATGCCGGCAGACGAGATCATTAGCCTGCTGCGCGATTATGACCCGCAAGCCTGGTTGAACGGCTTGAAGTCGAGATAAACCTCCGGCTCAGCGATTAGCAAACTGCAGTTTGCAAACATCTGCGCCGTCGGCGGGTAATTTTTCACCCATTAGTTTTTGTATTGGCACCCAGATAATCGAGGTAGCGAGTCGCGCGATGGTTTGCATGATGTCACCCGGGTTGGGCCCGACCTTGAACTGATCAAAGCTGCCATTGACCTCGATCGGCGTGGCCAAACTCAAAAACTGCGCCGTCTTGGCCTGCGGTTGCAAACGTACCCGCACCTGTTCATCCGCAAAATTCACCTGCGCGGTACCATTCACGCGCATACGGCTGGTATCAATGACTAACTGCTTCTGCATTAATTTGCCATCATTCAGCGCAAACCTGCCGACCGCACAATTCACCACCGAGGTATTGGATGGATCGAGCGTGGGCAGCAGCGCAACGAACAGATTCACTGCCCATAAATCAAATACACCGGCGGGGAGTTTTTCCGGCCACACCGCAATATCAACGCTGCCGTTGCCCTGCTTGAGTATCTGCGACAGACGCGCAGCGCGGCCATTCACATCCATTTTTACGCTGAACCGACCACCCAGATCACTCTCGGGCTTCAAACGACGGCCAATCACGCCGTAATCAAAACGGTCGATGTCGATTTTCAAGTCGGCGAGAATATCCTGCTCACGAGGTTCATAGCTGAGCCGCAGCTTGGCCTCGCCTCCAGGCATGCTGAGCGTAATCGGGCCGATTTCGGCGCGCCCTTTCAATAGTCGCGCCTCTAACTGGCCGTTACCCAGCACATCTTTACCCGAACGAACTTGCTCGACTCGAATCATCAGCGTGGCATCGGCTTTCGATAAAGTTTGGCGCGACAATAAACCCTGTACCTGATCGCTCGCCTCGACTGCTTTACGCTTGACGCTGGCTGCGTCGGTTTTTTCATCAGCGGTGGGTTTGCTCTCCATCGCTGACCATTGCTGCCACTTGAAATCGTCAAGCTGGATTAACGGCGAATCAAGCGCGATATCAACAATCGATTTACCGCTTGCGGTATCGATAGCGCCACGGCCATTCAGCGTGCTGCTACCTACTTGCAGACGCAAGGCATCGACTGTATAGCCACGCGCATTCATACGAAATTTTCCCTCGCCAGACCACGGCCCCCAAGGTGGTAGTGAAACCCTGAGCAAGCGGTCGAGGCTGTCGAGCCGATCACCACGCACATCAAGGGCCAGCTCGATATCGCGTGCATCCAGATCACGATCCACACTACCGCTCAGTAGCAGCTTGGTTTTGGATGTCTCAACCGCCAGCTCGAAAGGAATACGTCGCTGTTGCTCTGCCAGTGCTTTCAGCGTCGCACTTCGCAACCGCAAACTGAGCGGCATGTTATCCACGGCCCCGGTCAAAGCCAGCGTTACACGCTCGCCGGGTTTGGCCGATAGTGTGCCCTGCGACACCTGTACCTGCAGCTGCGCTTGCGTGTTTTCATCTCGAATGCTGAACCGTCCGCCATTGATCTCACCGAGCACCGAGGCGTTTGCCATCAGTGTCGATAAATTTCTGGATCGGGTATCGATGTAGAGCGTCAGTCGCTCGATCGCCGCATCGATATTCTTCGACAGCTTAAGTTGACGCAATGCCTGGCTCACATCCACCGGCGCAGCGCTCAACCACAGCTGCGCGTGTGGCTCGGCGTCGCGCAAGTCCAGCATGATGGCACCCTCGTAGCGCGTGCCAGCGATGTGAGCAAAAAACGGCGAGCTTTGCATATAGCCATCGCGTACCCGCCCATCAAAGCCCATCTCACCCAGTGCCAGTTGTGAGCCGCGAATATCCCGCGCGCGCACGCTCACATCTGCATCTTCCAGCACCAACTTTGCCGGCAAAATCGGAATATCCAAACTCGCTGGCGTGCCGGCTTTGGCAGGTGCCGGTGGGGGTAATAATTTATCCAGCTGTTGCAGATCGACGCTACTGATCGTCAGCTTGGCGTTGAGACGTTGATGGCTTTGTGTGGTGGATTGATCTAGTTCGCTATACAAACTGCTATCACCCACCTGGAAGACTAAATTCGATAATGACCAGCGCTGCAAGTTACCTTGCATGCGCCCGGCTAAAGCAATCGGTAAATCAGACTTCGGGTTCAAACCCAACCAATGCGCTACATCACCGGCACGCTCGGCGCCCAATGCAAAGGTGAGGTCTGCGCTTTGATCGGCACCTTCTAGTCGCCCGGACACTCGCGCTGAAATCCGACCGGTTTGCACCGTCAGCGAGACCGGCGAACTACCTTGCTCAATCGCTGATCGCAGCGACGCACCCGACAGCACCGCAGAGAGCGGGCGCCCTAACAAACTGCCTTGTAATTTGCCATCGAGCGGTTGATCACTGCCCACGCCCAGCAACATGTGATCCAGCGTGAAGCTGACTGGCTTGCCGCCATCAACATTGCCGTAACTCAGCCTGCTTTGTTTGAGTTGCATCGATAGCTTGAGCGAGCGCATCAATGCATCGCCACGAGCACCACGTGCATTGAGTGAGAGTGACAACGCACCCAACTGCCCATCGATGCCAGGCACACCCAACAAGAAGCGCGACAAACCACCGATGGGTGATTTATCCGCATTGAATGAAAGCGATAACGACGGTATCGATTGCCTGGCATCGACGACCAGCAGACCGCGCATCGGCACTTGCTCTATGCTGGCTTCCACTGGCACCTCAAGCTTGCCTTTACTCGCTTGCAGCCGCATCGAGGCGTGGCGAATATCTCCAGGCAGGCTCAACCACTGACCCACACCCAATTGCAAGTCGGCGTCGACATCATCCATTGCCTGCAGATCAAGCTTGACGCGTTCCAGACTTTTGTAGAGCGCGCGCAGATCAGTCGGTGGCTCGTCTTGATCGTCTTGACCAAGAAATGGCCGCAAATCCAGCGTCATGATCGCGAGTGAACCGGTCAGCTTCGGGGTTTCGGTACGCGCGTCCAGCTGCATCCAGCCCGCCATACTCGATTTGCCCAGCATCGCCGACACTCGCTCCAGCCGCACCAGACCGGGGCGAAGCGCCACCTCACCCGACAAACCGGCCGCACCTGCATTCGGTAATTTGACGCCGATGACTTTGCCAAAGGTCGCTAAATCTGGCGCACCCAAACCAAAACTGAGCGCACTGCCTTTCTCACCCAGCTTGCCTTGCACGGCCAGCACGCCATCCGCAAAAACCAGCTGCATCGATACCGGCCAACCCGGTTTACCACGCAATAAATCTGCCAATGGACCGCCATCGATGTTCAGCTGATACGGTAGCGTTCGCTCCACCATGCCCTTGGCTTTCAGCGTAATCCCGCCGCCTGCGGGCAATGCCGCATCAAGCTGATCCAACCGAAATTCAAACGGCCGCACAGCGCCGCTTTGAAACGTCACGATGATGTTATCGAGATCAATTTGTCGGATGTCGATACCGGCCACATCCTTGGCATCGAACGATGCGTCATCGTCCGCCGCCTTGTTTTGCGGGTTGAAGGTCCAGTTGTTGCTGTCGTCATCGCGTTGCTGCAGCACCAGCCGCACATCTCTTGCCGCAACCCGATCAGCGCGATACCGCCCGGAGAGTAACGGGATTAAATCGAGCTTGAGTTCCAGCTGACCTACCCGCAAAAAATCATCCGCTGCAAAACCTTTGGGCTGACCCAGCGCCAGATGCTGCAGACGCAATTGCGGGCGCAAACCCAAACGCAATTTCACCGGGCCATCAATACGCACTTCGCGCCCGACCCGTGCGCTGATCATGCGCGCCAACATCGCACGTTCTGCATTGATGTCGAGGTCTACCCCGACCACCGCCAAGCCTACCAGCAGCAATATCGGCAGCAGCAACAGCAGCGTGCCGAGCCCCAGCCAACGCGACCACGGCGGCCAGCGTGTCAGTGCGGAATGGTTGGTCGGAGTGAGGGATGCCATGCAAGGAAATTACAGTAACGAGCCTGCAGAGATTGAACTATTTTCGGATGAAATTGGGTAGCGCGGGTGCCTTTCAGCGCCGAGTCAAGTTCAAATTGTTCCAGACCGAAACTGGCGGTGCGCGGAACACCCCGAGCCAAATAACATTACAGTGTTACATCCGATTCGGCGTAAACATAGTCAATTCGGTCAGTCGATTGCCTACTGAACCTTAGGGTCTCACTGCAGATGGCCTGTATTCTTAAAGTGATTTATTAAATATCAG
>JBJTXC010000184.1:0-3971 GCA_046082065.1 Burkholderiaceae bacterium | reverse complement strand
ACGCGATCGGACAAACCAAAACCGCGCCAATCCAGCGCGATCACGTGCCAGTTCCGCGTGAAGCAATCGACCACGAACTGAAATGAAGCAGACACATCCATCCAGCCGTGCAGCATGAATAGCATGGGTGCGTGCTCGCTGCCCCAATGACGAACGTGCATTTGCACGCCACGCAGCGACAAAAACTCGGATCGGGAAGGTGTGTACGGGGTGGGCATCGGGTCGCAGTCGCGAGCGGAATTGCCAGTACCCCTGGCTAGGGCTAGCATCTCGCTGTCGAATTATAGGCGACACCCTGAGGACACCCGATGCCACCGATCGATCAGTACCAGGCGCTTTACCAATCATTTCGTTGGCTGGTGCCCGAGCCTTGCAATATCGCCGAGCTGTGCTGCGGTCGCTGGGCCAGACACCCGGAGCACGCCGAACGCGCTGCGATTGTGGTTGATGATGCAACCCACGGCCATCGCACCATCAGCTACGCCGAGCTGCAACGTGACGCGAACCGACTCAGTCATGTGCTGCGCTCGCTCGGTGTCGGGGCCGGCACGCGTGTTGCGATTGTCATGCCGCAGCGACCGGAAGTCGCCGTTACGCACATCAGTTGCCAACAACTCGGCGCAATCGCCATGCCATTGTCGGTGCTGTTCGGTCCGGAGGCTATCGCGTATCGGCTTCAAGATAGCGAGGCGATGGTGGCCATCGTTGATGGCAACGCGATGGAGACGATGGATGCAGTGCGAGCGCAGTGCCCCGCGCTACAGCATGTGATCGTGCTAGATCAAACGCGTGATGACTTGATCGCCTGGGCGCAAGCACTTGCAGATAGACCAACGAGTTTTGAGCCGGTGACCACCCATGCCAGCGATGCAGCGATTCTGATTTACACCAGTGGCACGACCGGCTCACCCAAAGGCGCATTGATTCCGCAAGCGGCATTGATCGGCAACTTGCCCGGCTTCGTCGCCTCGCAAAACTGGTTTCCCCAAGCAGGTGATGTGTTCTGGTCGCCGGCAGACTGGGCCTGGACAGGTGGCTTGATGGATGCCCTGTTACCCACGCTGTACTTCGGGCAAACCATCGTGGCGAGCCGCGCGCGCTTCACAGCCGAGTATGCATTCGAGCTAATGGAAAGACACCAGGTCACCAATACCTTTCTGTTTCCGACGGCACTAAAAATGATGATGAAAGCCGTACCGCATCCGCAGCAGCACTATCAACTCAAGCTGCGCGCCATCATGAGTGCTGGCGAAGCCGTTGGCGACACTGTGTTTCAATGGACGCAAGAAGCGCTCGACGTCACCGTGAATGAAATGTTCGGGCAGACCGAGGCCAACTATTTGGTCGGTAACTGCGCCATGTATTGGCCAGCGCGTGCAGGCAGCATGGGTAAACCTTACCCGGGACATCGCATCGCCGTGTTAGACGACACTGGCCAGGTACTCGGACCCGGACACTTGGGAGAAATCGGCCTGCACCGGTGCGACATTCATGGCCATCCTGATCCGGTGATTTTCAATGGCTACTGGCGGCGCGACGAAGCAAGCCAAGACAAGTACCGTGGTGACTGGCTCATGACCGGCGATTTAGCGGAGATGGATAGCGATGGTTACCTTTGGTATCGCGGTCGCGCTGATGACATGTTCAAGGCCGCGGGTTATCGCATCGGGCCTTCCGAGATCGAAAATTGTCTGGTGAAACATCCCGCAGTGGCAAACGCTGCAGTCGTACCCAAACCCGATGCAGCGCGCGGTAATCTGGTGAAGGCATTCATTGTGCTGACACCCGATACGGTACGCGGTGAACAGCACGATGCCGAACTCATCCACGCACTGCAGCAGCATGTGCGCGATCAACTCGCGCCATATGAGTATCCGAAAGAAATCGAGTTTATTGATGCGCTACCGATGACCACGACCGGCAAGGTGCAGCGTAAGGTACTCAGGATGCTTGAGCTTGATCGCGCGAGCGCGAAAAATCAAACCCCTTGAAAAACTCAAACTTGAGAAACGCAATCTTGAAAAACGCAGCTTTAAGAAAGGCAAGCTTGATAAACGCAAGCTTGGGAGCCGCAAACATAGCTCGCACGAAGGCAAGCACCGCAACGCGAGCTGCTAATCAACCAGTTTGTTGAGCTGATCCGCATCGAAACGATCAGTGGGGGCGACGTCCTCCACCGCGATGCCAGCCGCTTTGAGCGCTGCGACGATGTTCAGCAGCTGCATTTCCTGCGACGCTGCGTTATCGATCAAGCCATGCAAGGCTTTCGAGAGCGGATCATCGCCATTCGGCGTCAAGCCATATGCCGCAAACATTCGCGCGGCCGCGTCATCACGCTCGCCCGCCTGTTTCTCGATCACGCGGGCCGGGTTGCCTATCGCTGTTGCACCCGCAGGTACGGTTTTAACAACCACAGCGTTGGAACCGACCTTGGCGCCCTCACCCACCGTGAACCCACCGAGTACTTGCGCGCCCGCGCCAATAATCACCCCACGCTCCAGGGTCGGATGACGTTTGCTGCCTTTGCTGAGTGAGGTGCCACCGAGGGTCACGCCTTGATAGATGGTGCAGTCATCGCCAATCTCTGCAGTTTCACCAATCACCACGCCAAAGCCATGATCGATGAACACCCGGCGGCCGATGGTCGCCCCGGGATGAATCTCGATACCCGTCAGTCCCCGCGAGATACGCGAGATGAATCGACCCAACCACTTCAGCCCCATACGCCAGCATGCATTAGCCCAGCGGTGCATGATGATGGCGTGCAGTCCGGGGTAGCAAGTCAGCACCTCCCAGCGACTACGCGCCGCGGGATCGCGCTGCATGATGCTGTTGATGTCTTCGCTGATACGGCTGAACATGAAATGACTCCGGGGCAGATCTGCTGATTTTACCCAGCCACCGCGCGCATGCGCTGCCGACGCGCCTCGTAAAGACACACGCCAGACGCCACCGACACATTCAAGCTCTCGACCGAGCCCATCATCGGCAGGCTGACCAACCGGTCGCAGTGCTCGCGCGTCAGACGCCGCATGCCCTCACCTTCTGAACCCATGACGAACGCCGTACCACCGGTGTAATCGACATCGAACAGGCTCTGCTCAGCGTCATCGGTGGTGCCCGTCAGCCAGATATCGCGCTCTTGCAACTCGCGCATGGTGCGCGCCAAATTCGTCACAGTAATGTAAGGCACGGTATCCGCCGCGCCACTGGCCACTTTGCTAGCGGTGGCATTCAAGCCCACCGCGCGGTCTTTTGGAGCAATCACCGCGTGCGCGCCCGCGCCATCGGCAACTCGCAGACACGCGCCAAGATTATGCGGATCAGTCACGCCATCAAGCAGTAGCAGCAAAGGCGGGCCCTGAATCAAATCAAGTAGCTCAGCCAGATTACGCGCAAGCGAAATTTCTGCGGCGCGCGCCACCACACCTTGATGACGGCGTGTGCCCACCATGGCATCGAGGCGCTGATCATCAACTTGTATCACGCGCACATTGGCCGCTTTCGCCGCACGCAGCAGATCACCCATGCGACGGTCATGGCGTGATGCATCGACATAAATCTCTTCAACGGTCGAGGCATCAAGCCGCAGCCGCGCTGTCGCCGCATGAAACCCGAAAATGAATTTTGTTTTCAAGTGTCTTTACTTCCGCTTTTTACGACCCGCACGAGACGAGCCACTAGCCGCTTTTGCCTTTTTGGCGATCTTACGCGCCTTAACGCTCTCCGGCTTGGCTGCAGCTGCTTTTTTCGTCGCTTTCTTGGCCGATTTCTTTGCACCGAATAAACCACTACGAACTTGTTCGGCATCTGCGCGTCGCGATTCTTTCTTGATCTGCGTGTGAATATCCGGCTGATGTACCAAGCGCAGATCAATCCGACGCGCATCCAGATCAACCCGGCTCACTTGTAAGTTCTGCGTGACAGCGATCGCGATGGACGCTATGACGCTGCGGATCTGTTCGCGGACG
>JBJTXC010000183.1:0-9140 GCA_046082065.1 Burkholderiaceae bacterium | reverse complement strand
GTACTGTTCCAGAAGTTTGCCGTTATCGATGTGTGCGACAGCGAGGTGAACGAAACTGACCCGGACAAATTATGCGACATCACCGCGGCACTCGAGCCGACGTTTGGCGGCATCAATCTGGAAGACATTAAAGCACCTGAGTGTTTTTATGTCGAGCGCAAGCTACGCAGCAAGATGAAGATACCGGTGTTTCATGACGATCAGCACGGTACTGCCATCATCGTCGGTGCCGCGATCATGAATGGTTTGAAAGTTGTTGGCAAAGACATCAAGCATTGCAAGATGGTGGTATCCGGCGCAGGTGCAGCAGCACTGGCCTGCCTTGATTTAATTGTTGATCTTGGTTTTCCGATCGAGAACATCATCGTCACCGACTTGGCGGGCGTGGTTTACAAGGGCCGCACCGAATTAATGGACCCCGACAAGGAGCGCTTTGCTCAGGACATCAAACAACGCACCTTGGCAGAAGTCATTGCTGGCGCAGATATTTTTCTGGGTCTCTCTGCAGGCGGCGTACTGAAACAAGACATGGTTCGTCAAATGGCGCCGAAGCCACTGGTGCTGGCATTGGCGAATCCAACGCCCGAGATCTTGCCGGAGGAAGTGCGCGCGGTGCGTGATGATGCGGTGATCGCTACCGGGCGCTCGGATTACCCGAATCAAGTGAATAACGTACTGTGTTTTCCGTATATTTTTCGTGGTGCACTCGACTGCGGTGCGACAACCATCACGCGCAGTATGGAGATTGCCACCGTGCATGCGGTAGCGGAATTGGCGCAAGCCGAGCAATCCGATGTGGTGGCTACGACCTACGGTGTGACCAATCTCTCTTTCGGTCCGGATTACCTTATCCCCAAGCCGTTTGATCCGCGCCTGATGCTGAAAATCGCGCCTGCCGTTGCGTTGGCTGCTGAGCAAGCTGGGGTTGCTGCACGTCCGATTAAGGACATGGTGGCCTACATGGATAGGCTGCAGCAGTTTGTGTATCACAGTGGCACAGTCATGAAGCCGGTGTTCGCGATCGCCAAGAAAGCGCCACCCGAGAAAAAGCGCATCGTATTCGCCGAAGGTGAAGAAGAACGTGTGCTGCGCGCGGTGCAAGTGGTCATTGATGAAGACTTGGCGAAGCCGATTCTGGTCGGTCGTCCTGCAGTGCTTGAACAACGCATACAGCGCTACGGTTTGCGTATACGCCCCGAGCATGATTTTGCGGTGATCAACCCCGAGCGCGATGAACGTTATCGTTCCTATTGGGAGACTTTCCTTGCGATGACCCGTCGTAAAGGCGTTACCGAGCAATGGGCCAAGCTCGAGATGCGGCGCCGGCACACCCTCATCGGCGCGATGGCTATCCACAAAGGGGATGCCGACGGCATGATCTGCGGCACCTACGGCAACACCGACCTCCACCTGCATTACATCGATCTGATTCTGGGCAAACGTGCCGGTGTGAACACCTACGCGGCGATGAATGCGCTGGTGCTGCATGATCGGCAAATCGTGCTGGTTGATACCCACGTGAATGAGAACCCCAATGCAGAGCAAATCGCCGAGATCACCATTATGGCGGCAGAAGAAATGCGACGCTTTGGTCTTTACCCGCGTGCTGCGTTACTGTCGCATTCCAATTTCGGTAGCAGCAACAGCGAATCAGCCCTAAAAATGCGGGAAGCGTTGTCGCTGATTCGTGAGCGTGCGCCTGATCTTGAGGTGGATGGCGAGATGCATGGCGATACGGCGCTCGATGCGCATCTGCTGAAATCGGTCATGCCTGATACGCTGCTTAAAGGCGACGCCAATCTGCTGGTACTACCTAACATTGACGCCGCCAACATTGCGTACAACCTGTTGAAGATGACTGCAGGCGGTGGTATTGCGATCGGGCCGGTGCTGTTGGGTTGCGCGCGCGCGGTTCATATACTGACCCCATCGGCGACAGTGCGCCGTATCGTCAACATGACTGCATTGGCTGTGGTCGATGCAGTACAGCGCTGAACAGAGGCAGATCGCAACCGTATGACGTCGGCCATACCGCTCGCGGTCGATCTTGACGGCACGCTCGTTCACTCGGACACCTTGCACGATGCAGCGCTGCGTGCATTACGCGAACATCCGCTCGCGTTGCTGCAGCTGCCGTTCTGGCTGTTACAGGGCAAGGCAGTGGTCAAGCAACGATTGGCGGCGCTGTCGCCGTTTGATCCTGCGACGCTGCCATATCACCAGCCGCTGATCGAGTGGCTGACTGCGCAGCGCTCACAAGGCCGAAAACTGGTGCTGTGTACAGCTGCAGACCAGCAGGTTGCCATTGCGGTCGCAGATCATCTCGGTATTTTTGATGAGGTGCTTGCCAGTGATGGCAGTGCCAACCTTGGTGGTCGAACTAAAGCTGAGGCGCTCGAGCGTCGCTTTGGTGTTGGTGGTTTTGACTATGCTGGTAATGCTGCAGTTGATCTGCACGTCTGGCAGTGCGCGAGGAAGGCTGTCGTCGTCAACGCTTCATCCGACGTGAAGCGCAAAGCACAAACTGTCGCTCAGGTCGATCAGATTTTTGATGCCGAACACCGTGTAGGTGAGGCTTTGCTGCGTACGCTACGCCCTCACCAGTGGGCGAAAAATCTGCTGCTATTCATGGCGCCGATGGCAGCACATCTGGTTCCAGACGGCGAGATGTTGTCACGCTTGTTGTTTGCTTTTGTTGCGTTTAGTTTGTGCGCCTCGGCCGTGTACGTGACCAATGATTTACTTGATCTTGACAGCGACCGGCAGCATCCGCGTAAACGGATGCGCGCCTTCGCGGCAGGGCAGTTATCGGTGGCGATAGGTGTGTTGCTGGTACCCCTCTTGCTGATCAGTGCTTTGCTGTGTGCGCTACCGGCTGGCTGGACATTTTGTGGTTGGCTTTTGTTTTACTTTGTACTGACCTGTGCATATTCATTGGTGTTGAAGCGACTGGTAATTATTGATTGCCTCACGCTCGCCATGCTGTACACCCTGCGTGTGATTGCCGGTGCAGCCGCTGTCGATATACCGCTATCGTTTTGGTTATTGGCATTCTCGGCGTTCTTCTTTTTGTCGCTGGCATTTGTCAAACGCTATGCCGAACTCGATCTGCATTCAAAGTCCGGCAGCGATCGCGCACATGGTCGCGGGTATCTGACCTCTGATACGCCATTAGTACAAGCCTTCGGGCTGATGTCGGGGTATGCCTCGGTTGTGGTGCTGGCGTTGTATTTGAACAGCGACGCTGTGGTTCGGCTGTACCGTTCACCTGAATTGATCTGGGCCGCCGTACCAGTACTGCTGTACTGGATCAGCCGCATCTGGATGAAGGCGCATCGCGGTGAAATGCATGATGACCCACTGGTCTTTGCAATGCGTGATCGTGTTGGGCTGCTGGCCGGAGTGTTGTTCTTTGGTGTGTTATTGGCGGGTTCGCGCGGGTGGGTATGGTAGCGGTGAGTTCTTGGGGGCGGCTGACTGCTGCCGAGCATCGTATGCTGCCTCTCGCTGACCGAAGCAAGGTCCATTTATCCATTGCCGGACAGCGTCCCGGCTTGGCTTTCGGTATGGGCCGTAGCTACGGTGATGTTTGTCTCAACCCCGAAGGCGCGCTGTGGGACATGCGACCGCTCGATCGGTTCATCTCATTTGATCAGCCAACCGGTCGTTTGCGTTGCGAAGCAGGTACCTTGCTCAGTGATATCCAGCGACTTGCAGTACCGCGCGGATGGATGCTAGCGGTGGTGCCCGGTACTCAGTATGTGACGGTTGGTGGTGCCATCGCGAATGACGTACACGGCAAGAACCATCATCGTCACGGGAGTTTTGGTGATCACGTGCTGGGCTTTACGCTGGCTCGCACTGATGGTGAGCTACGTCACTGCAAGCCCGGCGATACCCTATTTGCTGCGACGGTGGGCGGGCTAGGCCTGACGGGTGTCATTGTTGAGGTTGAGTTGCAGCTGCGTAGTGTTCCGGGCGCTTGGCTTGAAGTCGAGACGCTATCGTATCGTGACATTGATGAATTTTTCGCGCTGGCGGATGCTTCGGAAGCAGATTGGGAGTACACCGTGTCTTGGGTCGATTGCCTGAATCGATCGGGCCGTGGCATCTTCATGCGCGCTAACCATGTCGAGTCAGATCAGCCAGAGCCTGATCCCCGCGATGATTTTCGCTGGCCGTTTGTGCCACCTGTTTCGCTGGTGAACCGATTAACGCTGCGACCATTGAATACGGTTTACTATCACCTGAAAAAATCACAGGCTCGCAGCCTGCAATACTACCAATCATTTTTTCATCCGCTCGACGGTATACATGACTGGAACAAGCTATACGGGCCGCGGGGCTTTTATCAATACCAATGTGTACTACCTAGAGCCGAGGGTGTAACGGGCATCAAAGCATTGCTGCAAACGATCGCTCGCACGGGTACAGGCTCTTTTCTTGCAGTCCTTAAAACTTTTGGGCAACGCGAGCCAACCGGCATGCTGAGTTTTGCACAACCCGGTGTAACGCTGGCGCTGGATTTTCCGTATGCCGGTGACGAAACGCTACGCTTGTTTCAGCAACTGGATGCGATTGTGGTTGAAGCGGGGGGTCGTTTGTACGCTGCCAAAGATGCGCGTATGCCGAGGGCAGTGTTTGAAGCCGGGTATGCGCGCCTGAATGAATTTTTGCCGCTGCGGGATCCGGGCATCAGCTCCGCGATGTCTCGCCGACTACTCGGGAGTTGAATTGAGCAATCAACGCATTGTCATCATTGGCGCGAGCTCAGCCATCGCCGAGCACTGTGCAAGACTGTGGGCGCAGCAGGGTGCCGATTTTGTGCTGGTCGGTAGAGATGCGGCGAAGCTTGGTCGGGTTGCTGACGATCTGCGGGTGCGCAGCCCGCAATCTCGCATTGAAACTTTGCAGCTTGATTTTCTGAACGTTGATGCAATCAGTCACCTTGCGAAACAGGTTGCCAACGATCCGATCGATATCGTTTTGGTGGCGCATGGTGACTTACCGGATCAGCGAGCTTGTGAGCAGGATCTGCATCTAGCCCAAGCAACATTACAAATTAACGGGGTATCGCCGGTACTATTTGCCGAAGCCTTCGCACTACAACTCAGCGAGCAAGGCCGAGGGACCCTGGCCGTGATCGGCTCAGTGGCCGGAGATCGCGGTCGCAAGGCTAATTATGTGTACGGCTCGGCAAAAGGTATGGTCGATCGCTACGTACAAGGCATGCAGCATCGCTTTGCTGGAAGCAGTATCAAGATTGTGCTGATCAAGCCAGGGCCAACCGCAACACCCATGACAGCGCACCTGCCGTCGACGGGCATGGCAGCGGTCGATCAAGTTGCGCTCGCCATCGTGCGGGCGATTGCTGCAGGTGAGCCGGAAGTTTATGTACCGGCGAAATGGCGGCTCATTATGCGCGTGGTCCAGCACCTGCCGCGTTGGGTTTTTCATCAGCTGAATATCTGAATGATTCGGCAATTCTTCAAAATCGAGTTTCTGGTTTTTCTTTTGATCGGAGGCGTCGCCGCAGCGGTCAATTTTTCTGCTCGACTGGTTTACAACCAGTGGTTAGATTTTTCAGAGGCGGTAATTCTGGCTTACCTGACCGGCATGGTGGTCGCGTTTGTGCTCATGCGAGCATTGGTTTTCCCGAAAAGCACGCAACCCATCAGTAAAAGCGTAGGCTTTTTTGTTATGGTGAACGGGGTGGGGATACTACAAACATTTGCGGTCAGCGTCGGCTTGTACTACCTGCTACCGCTTATTGGAATAAGTCGTTGGGCACCAGAGATCGCACATGGGATAGGTATTGCGGTGCCTGCATTTAGCAGTTATGTCGGACACAAAAGATTTTCATTTAGATAGGCCGTAGATCCTTAAAAATCGGCAATCCTGAAGCGGCAGCCATTTAGGAATAGCGTAGTATTGCTTCGCTATCTCGCCAAGTATATTTTTTCGATACGATTCAAACCTAAAGTCGACACCATCGATTATCCAAAACTGAGCACCTTGAAAAGACTGCTCGCGAATTTCGATAGCTTTGAAAAAATCCTGATAGTCCGCCAGATTAGGCTGCTTATTAGTAAAAATACGAATATTTTTTCCGTCCAGTAGGCTGAAGTCGGTAATGTCGTCGTCTAGCCGGGCATGAAAACTTCCCAGTCCAAACACCGGTAGGTAACTTCCAGAGTGATAAGCCAGCAAAGAAGATTGGCTATAAGACCGAGTCATCAATACTGTATTCGGTGGCAAATCTTCTACTAGCCGCTTCGCCAAACTTTGGCCATAGCGATGCACTACAATGCCTGAGTAATAGCTTGACGATGCAAAGCTCGTGGTCGGTAAATAAATTAATCCCAATAAAAGTGAAAGTACCGGAACACCCAAAAGCAAATTCAAATTTTTATGCCGCCTCAAAGTATCAATGTCGGTAATCAGTCCGATCTGCAACAATACAAAAGGTAAAAAGCCAAGTATCCAATGAAGTCCGATCGGTTTCCACAACGATAAAATTAGAAAAAAACCGAGTGGCAGCAAATAAAGTAGATGGACATACCACTGGCCGCGCCATTCTTTATGCCTCATCAGCCTGAAAAGCGTCCATGGCGTGACTAATAAAATCAACATCGCTAAATAGATACCAGCTCCGGCAGCAGAAAAATGTGTGCCCTGATGACGGTTGATGAGATTGAAGAGCAGGTTATTCCAGCAATGAGTGGAATTCCAAGCAAAATTCAATGCCATAAATGGTAATGCGCACCCTGCTATCAGCGCGATTCGTATGATGCCTCGATGACTCAGCAGCAGGCAGGCTGCGAAAGTCAGCGCTAATAAGCCGGCAAAATATTTCGATAACAGTGCCAGCCCAAGTAAAACACCACAGGCAGCATCCCACGCGAGCTTGCCTGATATTTCTGCACGTACGAAGGCATAGCCTGAAAAGAACACGAAAAATATAAGTGGTGTGTCTGTCGTGATGAAGTTCAGACTCCAAGTAAACGGCACGGCCAGAAATAAGCTGCCAAATACCCATCGTCGTCCGTTATCGTCTGTTCTGATTCGTTTAATCAGATCGATCAGGCCAAAACAAATTGCAATCCAAAGCAGTACCGCGGGCAGCCGCAGGGCAAGCGGATGTGATGAGATCTGTTGCAGAGCCCATAGCCACCAGCCAACCATTGGTGGATGATCATAAAAACCACCCCAATCCGGGTGGGCGCCCCATTGGTAAAAATAAGCCTCGTCGCCGGTCATCGGAAATGCTGCGGCGAGCCACAGCTTGAGTAGTGTGGTGACTGCGAGAAGCGATATAAAATGACGCTTGTAACGGATCAATTTGGCATACAGCCGAACAAAGGCTCTCCGCTGGTTAATCTTCGGTAATGACTGCACTATAAAGGTATGGTTCAAGCCCAGCTGTTACCATAGTATAGCGACGGGGTAGCAAGGCACCTTGTGTTTGTTGTGCGGGTAATGCCTTGGATAAACCACAACACTGATTCGCTTTACCGGGCAGTAGCCGCACACGATGGCATTCAGCGACGTCGATGAATAGCAAGTTGTCATTCTAGTTGAGCAGGGCTTTGATAAGTGAAACTTTGGGTCTAAAGCTAGCTTCGGCGTACATTTCTAGTTATCTAATCAATCTTTGACATGCTTTCCTTGGAAAAATTATTTCAGCGCATTGCGCTATCAATATCGATTTTATGCGTCTGCTCCCCATCCTTCGCAGACGACTGGTTAGATGGTTTTTCGCTCGAAAAAAAAACGGGTGATCGGTATGCGCTAACATTTTCTCCCTACACCCGACACTTCAGTAACAACCCGGAGCACAAATACGTTTGGCTGCTTGGCATTGAGCGGGAGAGAAAAACTGATTCGGTGGCTGGGATTGCTTTCTTCAATAACTCTTTTGGGCAGCCCTCCCTGTATTACTACCCGTGGGGCGCTTCATACAGAAATCTGATGGGTGAACCACAGTTCTACGCCAAGGTAACAGCGGGGCTGCTGTATGGTTATCGAGGGCAGTACGAAGATAAGGTGCCGCTGAACTACAACGGTTTTTCCCCTGGTATTGTGCCGGCGCTGGGTTGGGATCTGGGTGATGGGTTCGGCGTGCAAGCCAACTTTCTGGGATTCAACGCGCTGATGATTCAGCTCGCACTACCGTTAAAGTAATGACAGACAGTGTTGTAACCGGAGGGCGTTTGCGCAAGTTCACCACACGCTTCATAGGCTTCTGTCTGATCTTAGTTCCAAAGCTGGCTTGGTCGCTGGTATTTGCCGCGGCTGACGATCAAGGCAGAAGATTTTTCCTAGACCCGGATGGGATGCATCGGAAGGGCTACATCGTCTATATCTGGGCGGTTCAGCGTAATCCCCAGCCTGATGCCTCGGGCGTCTGGGTGGTTCGCTCGCAGCGGGAGTTTGATTGCCGATTAAGGCGTACCCGAACCATGTGGCTGACTTCGTATGCCGATCTAGAGGAAGCGGGCTCGCCGAAGCAGTCGGGCGCCGTTTCGAACCCTGAATGGGTCTCAGTGGATCCGGACGCCGTCATGACAAGTTTGCTTGATCAAGCGTGCAAGATGATCATGCAAAAATGAGGAAGTCATAGTCGTCAATTTAAGGTGAATACGATGGCAACGCTCAGTCAAACTGGCTGGCAGTCTTTGATCGTCTTAACGATTAGCATGAACGCTTACGCGCAGACCACCCAGCCCGGTTCGGCCCCGCCGCCGGACGTGCCCAACCCCCGGCTCCAAATGTCGGAAGACCCAAAAATGAAAGCCGAGGGCGCTCGGCTAGCAGCACTGATGGAGAAACTGCAAAAAGAGTCGGACGCCGAGGTACGTCGGAAAATCATGTCAGAAATCATGTGTCCGCAGTAGCGGACGCGCCGCAGATCAGGATTTGGTTTTGCCGTTGTTGCTCGCTGGTGCCGAAGCCGGCGCTGCAGTGGTGTGTGCCGTGGCCGCTGCTGACCCAGAAGGGGCTGCATCGGGCGCTTCGTCTGTAGCGGGCGTCGCATTGGCTCCTGCCGTGGTCGCTGCAGCAGCATTGGCCCCTGCTGACGCTGCTTCTGCCAAAGGCGCAGGCTCGGGCGCCGCTGCGCGCTGCGGTTCTTGTACGCG
>JBJTXC010000182.1:0-5810 GCA_046082065.1 Burkholderiaceae bacterium | reverse complement strand
AAGCGCAACGGGCTAGTGCCACTAACACTAACCCGTTGATTTGATGAGCTTTAATTTGGCGCGGCCGGCAGGAATTGAACCCACGACCCCTTGGTTCGTAGCCAAGTACTCTATCCAGCTGAGCTACGGCCGCGCGGAGGCAAGAGTATAGCCGAGTTGGCACCTCTCGGGCAACCGAGCCAGCTACTCGAAGCGATCAGTTACGGAGAAGTGCGCTTCCGCGGGTAGAGGTCCTGCCCTGCCTCGTTGATTTGCTGCCTTAACTCCTTGCGCTCCTCCGGCGTGAGTCGCTGCGGACGCTTTGAAGCATCTTGTGCAGGTTGAGCAGGCGCGGGTTGGGCCGGTGCAGCTTGATGGCCATCATCGCGGCGCTGCTTGGATGGCTGCACTGATGCTGCAGCCTCCTGCCGCTTCTGTGCCTGCGCTGTTGATGAAGCGTCCTGCCGCTTTTGTCCCTGCGCCGGGGGCGATGGCGTGGTCTCGGCGATGACCACCCCGGCCAACGCAAGCTCAGCCAGCAGGTACAGCAGAAAAAACCGTTTGTTCATCAATGGCGATCTGGTCGGCGAGCGGTCATTTGCTCCAAGCCCGCTAGTTTACTTTTTCAGATGGCAGCGCGGGGGTTAGCCTTCACTAAGTTTGTAAGGCATTGTAATTGCCCGTGGCACCCAAGCTCATCCAGTCTGTTCGACGTTAACATACGGCCATGAGCCAGACCAATCCGGTCACCCCCGTACTATCCAAGCGCAGCCCCGGTAATCAGGCACGAATACTGGTGGTGGATGACGACGCCCGACTGCGCGACTTGCTAAAGCGCTTTCTGACTGAAAGCGGCTTCTCGGTCTACGTCGCTGCCAGTGCCGTCGAAATGAACCGCTTCTGGGTTCGCGAGCGCTTTGATCTGCTGGTGCTCGATCTGATGCTGCCTGGCGAAGACGGTATCTCGATCTGCCAGCGGCTGCGAAATGGCGGTGATCAAACGCCCATCATCATGCTCACCGCCAAAGGGGAAGATGGTGACCGCATCGCTGGGCTGGATGCCGGCGCAGACGACTACCTCCCCAAGCCATTTAATCCGCGCGAGCTACTGGCTCGCATCTCTGCAGTACTGCGCCGCGCGCTGCCAGATGATCTACCCGGCGCGCCCTCCGACAAACCAGCGACTTATGTATTCGGTGAATTCAGTTTTGATTTGGAAAAACGTACCCTCACCAGGCAAGGTGAACTGGTGCCACTGACCAGCGGCGAGTTCTCGGTACTCAAAGTATTGGCGCGTCATGCGCGTCAACCGCTCTCACGCGAGAAGCTGATGGAGTTGGCGCGCGGGCGCGAATACGAAGTGTTCGATCGCAGTCTCGATGTTCAGATCTCTCGTCTGCGCAAACTGATCGAACCTGACCCCGCGAGTCCGCGTTTCATCCAGACGGTTTGGGGTCTGGGCTATGTCTTCATTCCGGATGGCGTCAAGACCTGAGGTGGCGCTCGCGCGTGAGCGAAGCTGGCTGCGCAGTGGCCTGCTGTGGCGCACCTTCTTCCTTTTGGCATTTTTGATTGCGGTCAGTATGGCTGCGTGGGTCGCCAGCTTTCGGGTGGTGGAACGCACGCCGCGCAGTGAACAGATCGCCGCGCAAGTGGTGTCGATTGTCACGATCACGCGCGCCGCTTTGCTGCACTCGGCACCGATGCTGCGTCGTGAGTTGTTGCTGGATTTAGCACTCACTCAAGGTATTCGCATCTACCCGAAAGAATTAACCGACGAGACCGACGCGCTTCCGGACAACGAGTTGGTTCGTCTGGTCGAACAAAATGTACGCCGCCGTCTCGACAGAAGAACCGAATTCGCAGGTGAGGTGAATGGCGAAGAGGGATTCTGGGTCAGCTTTTATATCGATGATGATGATTACTGGCTGATGCTGGATTCCGATTTGATCGAAGGTGCATCAAGCATTCAGTGGATAGGATGGGCCGGCGTTACCCTGCTGCTGTCGTTGATTGGTGCCGTATTTATCAGCCGACTGATCAATCAGCCCTTAGCGCAGCTATCAAGCGCGGCACGCGCGGTCGCGAGCGGCAAGCTGCCCACGCGCTTGCCGGAAGCAGGCCCGGCCGAGATTCTGGAGGCCAATCGCAGTTTCAACCAAATGGTGCAAGATCTGCAGCAGGTCGAGTCTGACCGTGCTGTGATCTTGGCGGGTATATCGCATGATTTACGTACCCCGATCGCACGCATGCTGCTGGAAGTCGAGATGGGTACGCTATCGGAAGATGCCAAGCGCGGCATGCAATCCGATCTGGCGCAAATGGAATCCATCATTGCGCAATTTCTCGATTACGCTCGCCCGGCCGAGCCGAACAAGCACGCTGATATCGATTTGTCCGCGCTGGTCAGACAAGTGGCTCATGAAGTAAAACGCACTGCTGATGTGGCGCTTCATTGCCATATCGACGATGGTCTGCGCTTGACGGGCAATGCCGTAGAGATCTCGCGTGCCCTGACTAACTTGATCGAGAATGCTCGCAGGTATGGCAAAACATCCGGTAGCGGGCAAGCGCGCATCGATATCAACGCGCGACGTGATCAGGCCGAGATCTTGATTGAGGTGGCAGATCGCGGCATCGGCATACCCGATACCCATGTCCCTTATCTGCTGCGACCATTCACTCGGATGGATAGCGCACGTAGTGAGGCGAATGGCGCGGGTCTTGGCTTGGCCATTGTGGATCGCATCGTGCAACGCCACCACGGCCGGCTGGAATTAAAAAACCGCGAGGGGGGTGGCCTCGCGGTTCGAATTTGGCTGAAATCTGCCTAGGCCAGCAAAATCAAGCCAAGTCTTTTAGCAAAGCAGCCAGCGTTTCTTGCGGCAGCTCTTCGAGGTGTACCGGGTAGTTGGGATGATCACAGCCGATCATCATCTGTGCCCCACCCTTCAGTGCAGCCTTCATGTCATCGGTGAGTTCAAAACGTACGAAGTGCACCGCTGAGGTTTTTTCTTCGTTCTCACGATCAAGGTCTTCGTCGGCGATTGCATAGACGCGCGGCTGGCCTTCCACCTGAACGAATAAACGATCTTCAATACCGATCAGCTTGGCGAGCGCGGCCTTGCGATCGCTGACATTTTGATACTCGATCAGCATGGTCGCTTTGAAGTTACTGCCATCCGGGCAGAGCGGGTTGTATGCATCCAGCTCGGACTGAATACCCTCATCTTCAAAAATCTTTTCGATACGCAGCATTTCCTGCACTTGGTAGCGCAGTGTCATTTCATCTTCAAACAACAGCGTGACATGGTTACCCAAGTGAACTGTACGCAGTTTTTTATGCTCGATCACTTGCTGACGAAACTCTGGGCGCTTCTTGGAATAAGTCTCCAGACTCATTAAGCTATCGCGTGAAATAATCATGGTAGTCCTCCGTTCAAATTCCGTAAGCCTTGCGCAACAGCGACAGCGGATGCGCCATCTCTGCCTTCTTCAGGCCATTGACTTCAAAACCTTGCTCGATATGGTGACCGGCCAACTGGCAATCCGACGAAATGTAGTCAGGTGACTCGCTCGCCATCGCCTTGAATACCGGCTTACCGATTTTCATCGACATCTGGTGATATTCTTTTTTGACGCCGTAAGTACCTGCATGACCAGAGCAGCGCTCAACTACATTGATCTTGGTATCGGGGATCATCTGCAGCATTTCGGCCGTTTTTCGGCCGACGTTTTGCACCCGAGAGTGACAAGGGATGTGGTAGGACACATTGCCAAGCGCGTGATTGAATTCCGTTTTCAGCAAACCATCACGATTACGTGCAACGAAGTACTCGAACGGATCCCACATCGCGTCTTTCACCAACTGCGTATCGGCGCAATCAGGAAACATCAGCGGCAGTTCTTGCTTGTACATCAGCGTGCAAGATGGCACCGGCGTGAGAATCGCATAGCCTTCTTTGGCCAGCTTGGCGAGCTGCGGAATATTGATGGCCTTCTTCTCGGCCACACCTTCCAGATCACCTTGCTCGAGCTTCGGCATGCCACAGCATGCTTCCTTCTCGACCATCACATACGGGATCTCGTTGTGCTCGAGAATCGCCAGCAGATCATGGCCAATACCTGGCTCGTTATAGTTGACGTAGCAGGTGGAATAAATCGCGACCTTGCCCGGCGTATTGGCGCCGTCTTTGACTGCGTGCGGTTTGGACTCGGCAGCGTCACTGCGAAACTTGGTGGTCGCAAATTCGGGCAACCATGCATCTTTATCGACGCCCAATACATTCTCTACCAAGGCGCGCACTGGCTTGGTTTTGTTGACTGCGTTTACTGTTTGCGTGACGATCGGGATACCTGCAAACTTACCCAGACCATCGGTATCCGATAAAAACTTGTCGCGAGATGAAACCTCGCCTTTTTTGAACTTGACCGCTTTCGCGCGCAACATCAGGTGCGGGAAATCAAGGTTCCACTCATGCGGTGGTGTGTACGGGCACTTGGTCATGTAGCACAGGTCACACAAGTAGCACTGATCAACCACCTTCATGTAATCGGACTTGGCAACACCGTCGACTTCCATCGTCTCCGATTCGTCGACCAAATCGAACAGGGTCGGGAACGACGCGCACAGCGAGACACAACGGCGACAGCCGTGGCAGATGTCGAATACACGCTCCAGTTCCTGGTTGAGCGACTCTTCATTGTAGAAGTCGTCACTGAGCCAATCCAGCGGATGCCGGGTCGGCGCCTCGAGATTGCCTTCACGGGACATGGCGTTACCTTGTTAAGTTTTGTTTGAAGGGGAAGGTGATGCGATCAGCCAGTGGCTGCGTTGCATCGATGTGCTACTCAAATGATCTTTATTGACAGGGTGCGGACACCGAAAGGCGCACCGAACCCTGTCAGAGACCATGAGCTGCTGTCAGTGCCGCAAGCGGCCTGACAAGACAGCCAATTAATCGACCAGCTGGTCGAGTGCCTTCTGATAACGATTCGCGTGCGAGCGCTCTGCCTTCGCCAGCGTTTCGAACCAGTCGGCGATTTCGTCGAAGCCCTCGTCGCGCGCGGTCTTCGCCATGCCTGGGTACATGTCGGTGTACTCGTGGGTCTCGCCTGCAACAGCAGCCATCAGGTTTTGACGCGAGGAACCGATCGGCAGACCAGTTGCCGGGTCACCGCACTGCTCGAGGTACTCGAGGTGGCCGTGTGCATGGCCGGTTTCGCCTTCAGCGGTCGAGCGGAACAGCGCTGCAACATCGTTTTGGCCTTCAACGTCAGCCTTGTTCGCGAAGTACAGATAACGACGGTTCGCTTGCGATTCACCCGCGAACGCCTCTTTCAGGTTGGCTTCGGTCTTCGAGCCTTTCAGCTTGGACATTTGCATCTCCTTGGTGGGGTTTATATCTTGCGTGCGTTGCCCCTCAAAGATGCTGGCGCAGCGCACGAGCGCATAAGAAAACCGACTGCTTCGTCAAAGTTTCCGGGCTGAATTGTGGCGGTGCGGGAGACAAATCTCAAATTGTCATATTCAATGCGGGCGATTGACCAAAGCTATGAGTTATCGGAAATTCCTAGATGAGAACTATTATCACTCACCCATGAGGAGTGCTACGGCATGCGCCGCAATCCCCTCTTCACGCCCTTCCCAGCCCAGGCATTCATTAGTTTTTGCCTTCAAATTCAGACGCTTAGGCTCAAGTGCCAGGTCTGCAGCAAGATTCGCGATCATCGCCGGGAGATGCGGCGCCAACTTGGGGGCTTGCGCGATGATGGTCGCGTCGATATTGCCAATTGAATAACCCGCGCCGCGCACCTGCTGCACTGCGGCG
>JBJTXC010000181.1:0-2541 GCA_046082065.1 Burkholderiaceae bacterium | reverse complement strand
TGGAAGATATTCAGGACACCATCACCACGCTGCGCGAGATAAAAGGCTGCAGTGGCGATGTGGGTGTTTTGGGCTTTTGTCTTGGCGGCAAACTCGCTTATCTCTCGGCTTGCCGTACCGATGTCGATGTGGCGATCGGCTACTACGGTGTCGGTATAGAAAACGCACTGAAAGAAGCAGAAGATATCGAGTGCCGCGTCGTGCTGCATATTGCCGGCCTCGACAAATACTGTCCGCCTGAAGCGCAAGAAAAAATCAAGAAACGCCTCGGCAAGTATGAGGGCATGGAGATTTATGTGTACCCCGACGCCGACCATGCGTTTGCGCGTCCAAACGGCGAGCATTACCACAAGCCGTCGGCGCTGATGGCGCACCAGCGCAGTATCGCCGCGCTGCGCGAGGAGATCGGTCCTCATTATGATTTGTCGGCACTGTGGGACAAGCACTGCGAGTATGAATTTGCTACCCGCAATGTCGATGACACCATGGCGACCATGGTCGCTGAGCCGTATGTGAACCATATTCCGACGATGACCGGCGGCGTTGGTTACAAAGATCTCTACCACTTCTACAAGCATCACTTCGTCAACAGCAATCCGCCTGATACCTCACTTATTCCTATCTCGCGCACCGTGGGAACGAATCAGGTCGTCGATGAAATGCTGTTCTGTTTTACGCATACGTGCGAAATTCCGTGGATGTTGCCCGGCATACCGCCGACCGGCAAACGTGTGGAGATTCCTTTACTCGCTGTCATCAAATTCCGTGGCGACAAGCTCTATCACGAGCACATCTATTGGGATCAGGCGAGTGTGCTGGTACAGATCGGCGTGCTCGATCCAAAAGGTTTGCCAGTGGCAGGTGTGGAGCAGGGTAAAAAACTGTTAGACGAGTCGCTACCGTCGAATACCCTGATGGCGGCTTGGAAGCCGACGCACTAAGTCAGATACCGGAATCGGCGTTAGGCGGCGGGTCGGTCGTGTACTAACAATTTCTGCTCAGATGCCGATTCATTACCCAACAACGCGAGCTTTGCGCGGAGGGGGCGATGAGTGCAGATATCGACATCCATCACATTGAATCAAGACAAGGGTTCGCCGATCACCCGAGCGGCCGGGATTCCAGTCGGCCGTTAAACCGTAGTCTGCCCTGGCAGCCGTTGCTCGACGCCTTGGAACAGGGTGACATTGAATCAGCGAGGCGGCATCACCATGACTTATTGATGACTAACCCCTCTTGGCGGCAGACAGCTTGGGCAGAAATTGGTGCGCTCATATCCAGCGCGAATCACCGCGCCGCACTAAAGCGCCTGAAAGCCCTGCGATCGCCTGCCTACCTATTCGCCGCTCCAACGGCGCTAGCAGGACATCGGTCTGCGGTGACCGTTCGCGCAGGCGCTGACATGCCTGAGATTATTGGCCTGAAGCTCGACCTCAACGCATAGGGCGAGTCTTGGGAGATTGATTGCCTTTGAAGGCCAAGTCATTATTAACCCGGACAAACTTTCGCCACCATGTGATGGACTGCAGCATCTTTGCTGGCTGAGTACCAGCCGCTCGCTTCGCTAGATGCATGGACCAAGGCGCCCTGAAGCCCCGGATCTGCATACCATTGGTAGCTGATCACGTTGACTTGGCTGCGACTACAATTCATCTGCAGCAGTATATTTTCTGAAGCATAGCTTTTGGTTTGATAGTGTCTGCGGATTTCTTGGGCCACTGAAAATGATCTACTCGCTTTTACCTCGAACAATTCAGGGCTGATTTTTTCCACCTTGATAATCTCGTAGGTGTTCTGACTTGAGTTCGCGTTTGAAGACTCGGCGGTACCAAGTGCAGGCAGAGAGATCATCAAAAAGAGTACTGAATATATCTGCATATGTACCCACCTATTCGTCACCGGGCGCAGTAGCTAATTTGGTTTGCTTACCCAGCATAGCATCGACTCGCTTTACGCACCTATAATAAATTTCAATCTAAATTAAAAAACTTTAAGAGAGTCTAGTAAGACTCACTTTGGTTTGATTTTCTCTTCTTTGAAGCGTACGATGAACCAATATGATTCATTCATTTAAATTCGTATGAAAAAACCGCTGACCCTGCTGGTCAAAATTTTCATCCTTGCCATGCTTGGATTTGCTGCTTATGTCTGGCTAGCGCTTCACTGGTCTTACTCTTCGGGTGAGCGCGCCGGATTACTGCAAAAATTTTCTCGTAAAGGCTGGATCTGCAAAACGTGGGAAGGGGAGCTTCTTCTCACCAGTATGCCGGGAGCAATTCCCGAGAAATTTGAATTTTCAGTGCGCGATGAAGGCCTGGTCGACGAGCTTCAGCGGAACGCTGGCCGCAAGGTCATACTCGGCTATGAGCAGCACAAAGGATTACCAAGTACGTGCTTCGGTGATACGGAGTACTTTGTGAATCGCGTGTCCGTGTTTACTGAGTAGCTACGCTCTCTGATTTTATAAATGGCGCATGCTTGCTAAAGCGAGGGCTTCGAATCCAAGTACCTGCGGGGTAGGCGCCACATGCGTCGCGGAAT
>JBJTXC010000180.1:0-3761 GCA_046082065.1 Burkholderiaceae bacterium | reverse complement strand
GTACATCATCTCGAGGTCTTGAATCAGCGCATCCGCAGTTCGATACCCTGAATCTGAATCGGGTAAATCACGGTTAGCTGCATCTTCCAACGTCGTCATGAGTTTGAGACGGATGTAGCCCAAAAACTGACGAAAAACCTCACCGGGATTCCGCTCGGCTAAATTGCGCGCAGCCGACAAGCTATCCAGACAGCTCGCAACATAATTGGTGAACTCTGGCGGAATAGCGAGCGAGCGCTCGGAGATACTCAGCAAGCGTATCAACGCCGATACCCGATCAACATAGCGACGCAGCACTGCCTCGCGCGTCTCCCACAAAGTACGCCGTGTAACTTCGCTAGTGACATACGGGTTGCCATCTCGATCGCCACCTACCCACGAACCAAAACTAATCAGCGCGGGTGCTTGAAACTCATGCTCGGGGAAATAGCGTCGAAACTCGGTCTCGAGTTTGGCCATCACTTGCGGCACCACGTCGAACAAATTCTCTTGGAAGAAGTACAGACTCCAGGCAACCTCTTGATCGACGGTTGGTTTTTCCAGTTTCAGTTCACCGGTCAGCCATAGCAGTTCGATCTCGGTGCAAATTGCGTGCTGCAATTGTTCGCGCTCGCGTGGTGTCCAGTGATTGGACTCCAGCTCATGCAGTTTCAGGTAGATGCGGCGGTAACACTCCAGCACCGTCACGCGCTTGGCTTCGGTCGGATGCGCCGTCAAGGTCGGCCGAATACGTAATTCATCCAGCGCTTTTTGAACTTGCTCGGCTTTGATGCCGCGCTCGCGCAATTGTTTGAATGTGTGCGCGAAAGTACCCTGCAGACGATCGATGCCCTGATCCGTCTCGATGAAACGACGGTTGCGCATATCGCGGTTTTGCTCGGCAATCGCCAGCAGCTGAAACCAGATCCCCTGCGCGCGCAATGCTTTACTGAGCAGCGAAGGATTGATGCCCCCGAATGGCAGTGTGCCCTCAATCAATGGAATGAGTTCGGGCTGTAGTCGCTGAAATACCGACAAATATAGCTCGCGCAACAACGTTGCGCGCGAGAAGCCGTCGCTCGCCAGCGGAGAGAGCTCCACTGAATCCACGATGCCGGGGGTCACCATATCGTTCACATTGAGCTCGCTTATTTACCGATGCTGGCCAGTGCTTGCTTGACCGTCGCACCGAGTTCAGATGCACTTGGCGAAACCAGCAAACCGTAAGAAGACATAATCTCCGACTTCTCACGCGCGGTATCACCCTCGCCCGAAATAATCGCGCCGGCATGGCCCATGCGGCGACCCTTGGGTGCGGTCAGTCCGGCGACATAACCCACCACTGGCTTGGTCATGTTTTCTTTGATCCACTTGGATGCCTCGGCTTCTTGTGGCCCACCGATTTCACCGATCATCACCACCACTTCGGTTTCAGGATCATTCTGAAACCGTTCCATGTGATCAAGGAACGAGCTACCGTTAATCGGGTCACCCCCGATACCAACGCTGGTGGTCACGCCAATACCCAGCGCTTTCATTTGCGCCGCAGCTTCATAACCGAGCGTGCCTGAGCGCGAGACGATACCGACATTGCCACGAATATAAATATGTCCCGGCATGATCCCGAGCATGGCTTTACCCGCGCTGATAATGCCGGCGCAATTCGGGCCGACGATGGTGGTGCGTTTTTCTTTCGGGTAGCGACGCAAATAGCGTTTCACCCGCATCATGTCTTGCGCAGGAATACCGTCGGTAATAATGCACACCAGATCCAACCCGGCATCTGCGGCTTCCATTAATGCATCTGCTGCATACGGCGGCGGCACAAACGCCAAGCTAGCTTGCGCGCCTGTGGCTTCTACCGCTTCCTGCACCGTATTGAATACCGGCCGATCAAGGTGAACCTTGCCACCCTTACCCGGCGTGACACCGCCGACGACATTAGTGCCGTATTGAATCATCTCGTTAGCGTGAAAGGTGGCTTTATCACCCGTGAAGCCCTGCACGATGACGCGTGTTTTTTCGTAGATCAAAATACTCATTAGCTCAATCTCCCATCGATAGCAGGATCAGGCGACCTGCTCGCCGCGGGCGAGCTTCACCGATTTCTCACAGGCTTCCATCAGCGAATCGGCGGTCACAATCGGCAAGCCGCATTCACGTATGATTTTCTGTCCCTCTTCCACATTGGTACCGGCCAAACGCACTACCAGCGGTACGCGCAAATCTTTGGCAGCTTGTACGACGCCTTGCGCCACCCAATCGCAACGATTAATGCCCGCAAAAATATTCTCCAAAATGCATTTCACATTGGCGTCAGTCAGTACCAGATTGAATGCGGCCGCCACACGCTCGGGTGATGCGCCACCACCCACATCGAGGAAGTTGGCAGGCTCGCCACCGCAATACTTGATGTTGTCCATGGTGGCCATGGCGAGACCAGCACCATTAATGATGCAACCGATGTCACCTTCCAGACCAACATAGTTCAAGCCAAACTCTGCTGCGCGCGCTTCGCGTGGATCTTCTTCTGCCGGGTCACGCATCTCGGTTACCTGCGGGCGACGGAACAGCGCGTTATCGTCAAATGACATTTTGGCGTCGAGCGCAATCACCTGATCGTCTTTGGTCACCACCAGCGGGTTGATCTCGACCATGGTGGCATCAAGATCACGAAACGCGCGATAGCAACCCAAAATCACCATCACCGCCTGCGATACCTGCTTCAGATTCACACCCAGACCAAACGCGAGCTGACGCGCTTGAAACGGCTGCATACCAACGGCAGGCTCAACCTCAACCTGCAAAATCGATTCAGGCTTGGCTTTGGCGATCTCTTCAATCTCCATGCCGCCTTCAACCGAAGCAATCACACGAATACGTTCGATTTTTCTGTCGAGCACAAAGCCCAGGTACAACTCGCGCTGAAACGGTGTGGCCTTCTCGACATAAAGCCGGTGCACTACCTTCCCTTCGGCACCGGTTTGGTTGGTGACTAAACGCGTACCGAGCAAAGCCTGTGCGGCTGCGGCCACCTCGTGATATGTGCGGCAGAGTTTGATACCCCCCGCCTTACCGCGACCCCCGGAATGAATTTGTGCTTTGACTGCCCAATGCGCGCCACCTAACTCCGTTGCAACGTAGACCGCCTGGTCCGAGCTGTAGGCTACGCCGCCGGGCGGCACGCTGACACCAAAGCCAGACAGCAGCGATTTGGCTTGGTACTCATGAATATCCATAACGTCTCCTTCAATTGAAAATCAGATGGGGCGCGTCAGCGCAGCGCCGTTTTTTTAATTTTGGAAAAATCGCGCTTTCGAATCAGCGCGTGTATACCTTTGGTGCGATCCACGACTTGTGACACATTGAAATCGGTCGCCGCTGATAAATAAGCGTAGGCGACCGCGCGATCCATACCGAGTTTTTCAGTAAGAAACCGCAGCGCTTCGCGTACGGCGTCTTTCATGGCCTCATCGAGATCAGGGTTTAATCCAATCGCAATCCAATAATCTTTGGTTTCACCAAACGGCTTCTCGAGCGAGCCTGATGTCGAAGGAATACGCGGATCGCCTTGCTTCAATAAAGTGAAGCGAAATGTCGCACGCATGGAATGCTCAAGCGCGGTAAGCGCAACTTCCCCATTGGCTTGCACCATGTGCGGGTCACCGGTATAAAAATTTGCGCCCTCGACGAATACCGGCAAATACACCACCGTGCCCGCACCAAGATCTTTCACATCCATATTGCCGCCATACACACCCGGCGGTACCGAATGCACCGGC
>JBJTXC010000179.1:0-6086 GCA_046082065.1 Burkholderiaceae bacterium | reverse complement strand
TGAAAAAAAACTACGCAGACGCAGGTGTTGAGGCGGAAGTGGTCGACTTTATCGATGACATGGCGACTCGCTACGCCGAGGCTGATTTAGTGATCTGTCGTGCCGGTGCGATTACGGTCACCGAGTTATGCGCGGCGGGCGTTGCCTCAGTATTAGTACCGCTGGTTGTATCTACCACCTCGCATCAAAGAAATAATGCGCAATGGATGGCCAGTAACGATGCTGCGATTCACTTGCCACAGCAAGCCTTGGATGCCGATGCACTAGCCAGCTTACTGCGCGATATGACACGTGAGCGCTGTCTGCAGTTGGCCGAGCACGCTTATCAGCAGGGCAAGCGCGACGCCAACGACACCATCGCGGGCGTATTGGAAGATTTGGGAAAGTAATGAAACACAAGGTCAAGCATATTCACTTTGTTGGCATCGGAGGCTCGGGCATGAGCGGCATCGCCGAGGTGTTGCTCAACCTTGGCTATACCGTGTCTGGTTCCGATTTGGCGCATAACGCGGCGACTCGCCGTCTGGCGGAGTTGGGCGCCACGGTGCAAATTGGTCACGCACCCGAGCACATCGCAGGCGCTGATGCCATCGTCACTTCCACTGCAGTGATGGCGCATAACCCGGAAGTGAGAGCAGCACGCGCGAAACATATTCCTATCGTGCCGCGTGCCGTGATGCTGGCTGAATTGATGCGTTTGAAACGCGGCATTGCCATCGCGGGTACGCACGGCAAAACCACTACCACCAGTCTGGTGGCTAGCATCCTTGCTGAAGCGGGGCTGGATCCTACGTTTGTCATCGGCGGTCGACTGAATAGCGCAGGCGCCAATGCCAAGCTGGGCAGCGGTGACTTTATCGTCGCCGAGGCAGATGAATCCGATGCATCGTTTTTGAATCTGTCACCAGTGATCGAGGTCATCACCAATATCGATGCGGATCATATGGAGACCTACGATCACAGCTTCGCCAAGCTGAAGCAGGCCTTCATCGAGTTTACCAATCGGTTGCCGTTTTATGGCGTCGCGATTCTCTGCATTGATGACCCCAATGTACGCGAGATCATGCCCTTCATTTCGAAAATGGTCATGACCTACGGCTTTCATGCTGATGCCGACGTGCGTGCGGTTGAGGCGCGCGCCGTCAACAGCCATATGGAATTCACCGTAGTGCAGGATGAGTACCCGCCACTACAAATACAACTGAACCAACCCGGTATGCATAGCGTACAAAACGCGTGTGCTGCGATCGCGATTGCGCGTGAACTCGATGTGCCGGATCAATCAATTCAAAAGGCACTGGCCGAGTTCAATGGGGTTGGACGTCGCTTCACCAAATACGGCTTACTTCCTCTGCCGACGGGTGGTGGCTTTACCTTGGTCGATGATTACGGCCATCACCCAGTTGAAACTGCGGCCACGATTGCTGCTGCACGCGGCGCGTTTCCAGATCGACGGTTGGTACTCGCATTTCAACCGCATCGCTACACCCGCACGCGTGATTTGTTTGAAGATTTCGTCAAGGTCTTGGCGAGTGTGGATGTCTTGGTGCTGGCCGATGTATATGCCGCGGGTGAACAGCCGATACCGGCGGCGGATGGTCGTTCACTGGCGCATGCGCTGCGCGTGGCAGGCAAAACCGAATTGGTATTCGTCGAAGATATCGCGGAGATGCCTGAGGTGTTGATCAAGATGGCACGCGATGGTGATGTCGTGATGACTATGGGTGCCGGCTCAATCGCCACGGTACCGGCGCAGCTGCAGCAGCTGACGTACGCAGTTCCCGAGCGGAGGCAGGCATGAGCCACGCGAACGGAAATCAATTCGGCAAGGTGGGCGTGTTGTTTGGCGGTCGTTCGGCCGAGCGTGAAATTTCCATCATGTCGGGTAGCGGTGTGCTGAAGGCATTGCAAGCGCAGGGTATTGATGCGCATGCATTCGACCCCGCGCAGCGTTCATTAGCGGAGCTCGCCAGCGAAAAATTTGATCGCGTATTCATCGCATTACATGGTCGCTATGGTGAGGACGGCACCACGCAAGGCGCGTTGGAACAATTGGGTATTCCATACACCGGGCCGGGCGTATTGGCGTCGGCCATCGCCATGGACAAGGCGATGACCAAGCGTGTCTGGCTACAGCAGGGGCTGGCCACGCCGAAGTTCGAGATGCTGCACGCGGGTAGTGACTGGCACAACGTGGCGCATACGCTTGGCTTGCCACTGATCGTCAAGCCGGCGCATGAGGGCTCAACGCTCGGTCTCACCAAAGTGACCGATGCGGCTCAACTACCTGCTGCGTACGCGCTCGCCGCCAGGTTTGATCAAGCCGTGATGGCGGAAGAATTCATCAGCGGCATGGAGCTGACGTGTCCACTACTCGGCACCGGTGATCAGGCCCGCGCTTTGCCGGTAGTGCGCATTATTGCGCCGGATGCGAACTACGACTATCAAAACAAATATTTTTCCGATCAGACCCAGTATCTCTGCCCAAGTGGCATACCAGCAGCGCTGGAACAACAGGTGCAGCAGCTGGCACTCGCGTCTTATCGCAGTCTGGGATGTCGTGGCTGGGCGCGCGCTGATGTGATGGTGCGAGCGACTGATCAGCAGCCCTATCTATTGGAAATTAATACCTCGCCGGGCATGACCAGTCATTCATTGGTGCCGATGTCTGCTGCGGTGGCCGGTATGCCTTATGAGCAATTGTGTGTCGAGATTTTGCGTAGCGCAGCGTTGGATCTGCACGTATCAGCTGATTGGAAACCGCATTGAGGCGTATGCATGTGGAATGACATCAAAACGCTGAATTCACTCACCCGCGTGATGCTGGGTGTGCTGTTGCTCGCCCTGCTGTACGCCGGTTATCGCTGGACAGCGAGATTGCCTTTGTTCGAATTAACCGAGATTCATGTGCGCGCAGTACCCGGCAAGCCACTGCGTTATGTCGATGAATCGACGGTGCGCAGTGCAGCCTTGCAGCGTTTGCGAGGTAATTTTTTCAGCATGGATCTGGCCGCTGCGCGTACTGCATTTGAAACCGTACCTTGGGTGCAGCATGCCTCGGTGCGACGCGAGTGGCCGAACAAACTGATCGTCACGATTGATGAGTTTGTCGCGCTGGGCACTTGGGGTGAGCAGGGACGTTTGATTTCCGTTGATGGTGTTTTGTTCACGGCCAATCTGGACGAAGCCGAGCAAGAGGGCAAGCTGCCCGCATTAGATGGTCCGGATGAAAGCGCGCGCGAAGTTGCACAGGGATTTTTCGATCTGCGTGAGTGGCTGGCACCCGTCAAGTTAACGCCGCGCGTACTCTCGCTTTCCAAGCGCTATGCATGGAGTGCCAAGCTGGATAACGGCGTGCTGCTGAATCTGGGTCGTGCCAATGATCGCGCTGCATTAAAAGCGCGAGTCGATCGCTTGGTGAGTGTGTATCCGCGCTTGGCCTCGGCTTTACCGGGACGCATCGAGAGCATTGATATGCGTTACCCGAATGGGCTCGCATTGAAACGTCGTGGGCAGGCCAGCAGTATCAGCGCTGGCGAAGGGTCAACATGAAGATCATTCGCAATAAATTCGATGGCAGCAAAAAATTAACGAGACATTGATCGACTAAGGTATGACAAAAGACGCAAAAAATCTGATCGTCGGGCTCGACATTGGCACCTCCAAGGTGGTTGCGGTGGTGGCCGAGGTATTGCCGAACGGTCGCCATGAAATCATTGGCCTCGGTCAGAGTGAATCCAAGGGTCTCAAAAAAGGCGTGGTGGTCAATATCGAAGCGACTGTCGAGTCGATACAGCGCGCACTCGAAGAAGCCGAGTTGATGGCGGACTGCCAGGTGCGCAATGTCTGGACCGGTATTGCCGGTAGCCATATTCGCAGCTTCAACTCCAGCGGCATGGTGGCTATCAAAGACAAAGAGGTCAGCGCTGCGGATGTCGCGCGCGTGATTGAAACCGCCAAGGCAGTGAATATTCCGACCGATCAGCAATTGCTGCACACGGTGCCGCAAGAATTCATTGTCGACAACCAGGAAGATGTGCGCGAGCCGATCGGTATGAGTGGCATACGGCTTGAGGTGAAGGTGCATATCGTCACTGGTGCGGTGTCAGCCGTGCAAAACATCGTCAAGTGTGTGCGCCGCTGCGGCTTGGAAGTGACTGATCTGATTCTGCAGCCGATGGCATCGGCCGATGCGGTGCTGACCGCTGATGAAAAAGAGTTGGGTGTGGTGCTGGTCGATATCGGTGGCGGCACCACAGATATTGCCATCTTCACCGAGGGTGCGATTCGCCACACTGCGGTGATCCCGATTGCGGGTGACCAGATCACTAACGACATTGCAATGGCGCTTCGCACGCCGACGGCCGAGGCAGAAGAAATCAAAGTGCGTTACGGCATTGCCAAGCAGTTGCTGGCCGACCCCACCGACGTGTTTGATGTGCCGGGGCTCGGTGACCGCGGTGCGCGTACCTTATCCAAGGCGGCTTTAGCAGCCGTGATCGAGCCGCGGGTTGAAGAATTGTTTTCGCTGGTGCATCAGGTGGTGCGTGAATCCGGGTTTGAGGAAGTGCTGTCCTCGGGTGTCGTGCTGACGGGTGGCAGTGCGCTGATGCCCGGCATGTGCGAACTCGCTGAAGACATTTTTCTGAAACCCGCACGCGTCGGCACCGCAGTCTACGACGGTCAGCTGGCTGATGTGGTGAAGAGCCCGCGCTATTCAACGGTATTGGGCTTGCTGGACGAAGCCAAGCGTCAGTATTTGCGTGGTCAGGTGATTGTGCGTCAGGGCGGTTCGGCGTCTGCGGTTTGGCAGCGCATGAAGGAATGGTTTCTCGGTAATTTTTAGTGTTTCAACCGCAGTTGTCAGTGGCTAGCTGTCACACCGCGTGATGGCTAACGACTGAAAACTGCTTCACCCAAGGGAGTCAATATGGAAATCGATATGCTTGAAAACACGAAAGGTACGATCATCAAGGTGGTCGGCGTCGGTGGTGCGGGTGGCAACGCCGTACAGCACATGATCAACAAGGGTGTGTCAGGGGTTGAGTTCATCGTGGCCAACACCGACGCGCAAGCGTTGTCGCAATCCAAAGCGCATAACGTGATCCAGATCGGTGAATCTGGTCTGGGTGCCGGTATGAAGCCAGCGGTGGGTCGTCAGTTGGCAGAAGAAACACGCGATCGCATCGAAGATGCCTTACGTGGTGCGCACATGGTGTTCATTGCTGCTGGTATGGGCGGCGGTACGGGTACGGGTGCTGCGCCTATCGTGGCAGAAGTGGCCAAGCAGCTGGGTGCATTAACGGTTGCGGTGGTATCCAAGCCATTCAGCCACGAAGGTCAGAAGTGCATGGATATTGCCAATGAAGGTCTGGAAGAACTTGGTAAGCATGTCGACTCGCTGATTGTGATCCTCAACGAGAAGCTGGAAGAAATTTATGAAGACGACAGCATGCTCGAATGGCTGGGTCATGCAGATGATGTGTTGAACAACGCAGTAGCTGGTATCGCCGAGATCATTAATGTACCGGGCCATATCAACGTCGACTTCAATGACGTCAAGACCATCATGGCCGAGCAAGGCAAAGCCATGATGGGTACTGCAGTCGCTTCGGGGCTGGACCGCGCGCGTATCGCAGCCGAGCAGGCAGTCGCCTCACCGCTGCTCGATGGTATTGATTTGTCCGGTGCGCGCGGCGTGCTGGTCAATGTCACCGCCAGCCGTTCGCTCAAAGGTAAAGAGATCAAGCAAGTGATGGAAACCGTGCGTGCATTCGCGGCGCCCGATGCCTCGATCGCGCAAGGTATTGCGTATGACGATGGCATGGGTGAGGAGGTGCGGGTGACGGTGGTGGCCACCGGCTTGGGTCGCGCGCGTCGTCCGCAGCTGGTGTCGACACCGGTGGCTCGCACTGGTACCTACGACGCCACTGCAGCAGCGACCGGCACGGATGCAACATCGGCTGGTAACCCGACTTTCGAGCCGATTCGCACGCCCGCAGTCTGGCGTCGTGAACATGCCTCGGAGACGGTGCGGGCGATGGAGCGCAATGGCACCGAGACTTACGATATACCGGCATTCCTGC
>JBJTXC010000178.1:0-3115 GCA_046082065.1 Burkholderiaceae bacterium | reverse complement strand
TATCTCCTGAACCCCGGCGCAGTACCTGACAACTGGCGATCTTATTTCGACGCCATGCAGCATGTGCCTGCGGTAGATGGCTCCGACCGCCCCGACGTACCGCATGCCAGCGTGATCGCGTCATTCGCCGAACGCGCCAAGCGTGGCCCGATCCGCACGGTGACCGCGTCAGCGGATGCGGAGATGGGTCGCAAGCGTGTCGCGGCAACCCAGTTAATTGCGGCTTACCGCTTTCTGGGTACACAGTGGGCCACTCTGGACCCGCTACAGCGACAAGAGCGCACGAATATTCCCGAGCTCGAGCCACCGTTTTACGGTTTCAGCGACGCCGATCTCGATACAGTCTTCAACATCAGCAATACCTACTTCGGCCCGGAGACTGCATCGCTGCGCGATTTGCTGCAGGCGCTACGCGACACCTACTGCCGCTCGATCGGCGCCGAGTTCCAATACATGACCGACCCCGCCCAGAAGCGCTGGATGCAGGAGCGGCTTGAGTCAACGCGCGCGGCGGGTAGCTTCAGTGCTGAAGAGAAGAAGCACATACTCGATCGCATTACTGCCGCCGAGGGCTTGGAGCGCTACCTGCACACCAAGTATGTGGGTCAAAAACGTTTTTCGCTTGAGGGTGGCGAGAGTTTCATTGCTTCGCTCGATGCATTGATTCAGCGGGCTGGTAGCCAGGGTGTGCAAGAGATGGTGATCGGGATGGCGCATCGCGGCCGGTTGAATGTGTTGGTGAATATTCTCGGCAAGATGCCGAATGATTTATTTGCCGAGTTTGAGGGCAAGCACGCAGATGACTTACCTGCGGGCGACGTCAAATACCACCAGGGCTTTTCTTCCGATGTCTCGACGGACGGTGGGCCGGTGCACTTGTCGCTGGCATTTAATCCGTCGCACCTTGAAATCGTGAACCCCGTGGTCGAGGGTTCTTGCAAGGCGAGGATGGATCGTCGCGGCGACATGCACGGCAACCAGGTGTTGGCAGTGCAGGTGCATGGTGATGCTGCGTTTGCTGGCCAGGGCGTGGTGATGGAGACGCTGAATCTGGCGCAAACGCGTGGCTATGGCACCGGCGGTACGGTGCATATCGTCATTAATAATCAGATCGGCTTTACTACCTCTGATCCGCGCGACTCTCGCTCGACCTTGTACTGCTCGGATGTGGTCAAGATGATCGAAGCGCCGGTGCTGCACGTGAATGGTGATGATCCGGAAGCGGTGGTGTTCGCGACCCAGATCGCGCTGGATTTCCGCATGCAGTTTCACAAAGATGTGGTGGTCGACATCGTCTGCTTCAGAAAACTGGGTCACAACGAGCAAGACACACCGGCGCTGACGCAGCCGTTGATGTACAAAAAAATCGGGCAGCACCCCGGTACCCGCAAGTTGTATGCAGATAAATTGGCGGCGCAAGGCGTCATTCCTGCTGATGGCGGTGATCAGATGGTCAAAGACTATCGTCAGGCCATGGATGAGGGCAAGCAGACGGTTGATCCGGTCATTTCGAATTACAAGAACAAGTTTGCGGTTGACTGGTTGCCTTTCCTGAACCGCAAATGGACGGATGCGGCTGACACCTCAGTCCCAGCGGCTGAGTTGAAGCGGCTGTCCGAGCGCATCACGACCATTCCCGACAACTTCAAGTTGCATCCGCTGGTTGAAAAAGTATTGGCGGATCGTGCTGCGATGGGTCGCGGCGAGATTAATCTCGACTGGGGCATGGGCGAGCACCTGGCCTTTGCCTCGTTGGTGTCGTCGGGCTATGCAGTGCGCATTACGGGACAAGACGCGGGACGCGGCACGTTCACGCACCGGCATTCAGTGCTGCATGATCAAAACCGCGAGAAGTGGGATGCGGGCAATTACATACCACTGCAGCATGTGTCGGAGCAGCAAGCACCCTTTACGGTGATTGACTCGGTGTTGTCGGAAGAGGCGGTGCTCGGTTTCGAGTATGGCTACTCGACTGCCGAGCCGAACACGCTCACGATCTGGGAGGCGCAGTTCGGTGATTTTGCCAATGGCGCGCAGGTGGTGATTGATCAGTTCATCAGCTCTGGTGAAGTGAAGTGGGGTCGTGCTTCCGGTTTGGTGATGATGCTGCCGCATGGTTATGAAGGCCAGGGACCGGAGCACTCATCGGCACGTATCGAGCGCTTCCTGCAACTCGCTGCAGACAACAACATGCAGCTGGTACAGCCGACCTCGGCAGCGCAGATTTTCCATTTGCTGCGGCGGCAGATGATTCGCTTGTTCCGCAAGCCTTTGGTGATCTTTACCCCCAAATCGCTGCTGCGAAACAAGGATGCCGGATCGCCGCTGTCCGAGTTGGTGAAAGGCTCGTTCCATACGGTGATCGGTGAAGTGGACACCAAGCTGGATCCGAAAAAGATCAAGCGTGTGCTGGCGTGCTCGGGCAAGGTCTACTACGATCTGGTGAATGCGCGCAAAGAGCGCAACTCGACTGATGTTGCGATTATTCGAGTCGAGCAGTTGTATCCATTCCCGCACAAGGCATTAGCGACTGAATTGGCCAAGTTCCCGAATTTCAGTGAGCTGGTGTGGGTGCAAGACGAGCCGCAAAACCAGGGCGCCTGGTTCCAGATACAGCACAACATACTCGAGAACCTGAATGACGGGCAAAAGCTCGCTTACTCAGGTCGCCCGGCGTCAGCATCGCCTGCGGTGGGCTACTACGACAAACACTACGCGCAGCAGAAAGCATTGATCGATGCTGCGTTCTCTAAACTGAAAGGTTTTGTTTTAACCAAGTAAAGACCCCGCAGGCCGGTGGAAGCCGCTGGCCTGTGTGACAAACCCGAAACGGAGTAGGTAATGGCCATTATCGAAGTACACGTACCGCAGTTGTCTGAATCAGTTGCTGAGGCGACCCTGTTGAACTGGCATAAAAAAGTGGGCGAAGTGGTTGCCCGCGATGAAAACCTGATCGATATCGAGACCGATAAGGTGGTGCTCGAGTTGCCGGCGCCGACGCAAGGCGTGGTAATCGAGATCGTGAAGGGTGACGGCAGCACCGTGGTGTCGGGCGAGATCATCGCCAAAATTGATACCGAAGCGACTGCAACAGCAAGTGCATCTGCGGGCGCTG
>JBJTXC010000177.1:0-2858 GCA_046082065.1 Burkholderiaceae bacterium | reverse complement strand
CATGAGGATATTTTCAGCTTGATCACTCAGCGTGACTGGTTATTGCATCATCCTTATCAATCATTTCAGCCAGTGATCGAGTTTTTACGGGTCGCTGCTGCAGACCCATCGGTGGTGGCTATCAAGCAGACCATTTATCGTACCGGGATGAATTCCGAATTGATGGAGGCCCTGATCGCGGCGGCGCAAAACGGTAAAGAAGTCACCGTGGTGGTGGAGTTGATGGCGCGCTTTGACGAAGAAGCTAATATCAATTGGGCGGACAAGCTGGAGCGAGTGGGTGCCCAAGTTGTCTACGGCGTGGTTGGTATGAAAACCCATGCCAAGATGGCGCTGGTGATTCGTCGTGAAGCAGGCAAGTTGAAAATGTATGCGCATTTAGGTACCGGCAATTACCACCCTACGACGACCAAGTTTTATACTGACTTTGGCCTGTTGACAGCGAATCAGTCATTGGCGCGGGATGTCAATGAGGTTTTCATCAACCTGACCAGCTTGACTAGGCCGAAAAAACTGAATCACCTATGGGTCGCACCTTTCGATTTACATAAAGAACTTTTGAAAGCGATTCGTCAAGAGGCAGATCATGCAGCGCAGGGGCATAGCGCCCGCATCATTGCGAAAATGAATGCGCTTCAAGATGAATCGATCATCCTGGCGTTGTACGAGGCCTCACAAGCTGGCGTCAAAATTGACTTGATTGTTCGCGGTGCCTGTTTGCTTCGGCCCGGTGTTCCCGGCTTATCTGAAAATATCCGGGTACGTTCCATTGTGGGCCGCTTCTTGGAGCATAGCCGGATCTTTTTGTTCCGAAATAATGGTAACGATGATTTGTACCTAGCGAGTGCCGATTGGATGAACCGTAATCTGTTCCGTCGGGTTGAGGTTGCTTTCCCGGTGCTTGATCCCGAACTCAAACAACGCGTGATGGACGAAGGGCTGAAGCCTTATCTGAAAGATAACCATAATGCGTGGGAGCTTGATGCCGAGGGTTGCTATCATCGACGCAAGCCGAGCAGTCGGCAATTGCCTTTTAGCGCACAGCAGCACCTGATGGAAACCTTGGGAGGGTGATGGACCTGATTCTTTGGCGCCACGCACAAGCAGAAGAGGGCAGCCCGGATGCTCAGCGCGAGCTGACCGCGCAAGGACGCAAACAAGCGCAGCGTATGGGTGCGTGGTTGGATCGCGTGCTGCCGAGCGGTTGCAAGATACTTAGCAGTCCGACTGCACGCACCGTACAAACAGTTGAGGCGCTTGGCCGCAAGTACAAATTGGTGCCTGAAATCGGCCCGGCGGCTTCTGCCGAGGACGTGCTGCATGCAGCGGGTTGGCCTGATGCGCGTGGGCCGGTGCTGGTGGTGGGACATCAGCCCTGGTTGGGCCATTTGGCGTCCTTGCTGTTGACTGGCGTCGAACAAAACTGGACCGTCAGGAAATCGAATGCGTGGTGGATAGCGCAGCGTGACCGTGAAGAAGGTAATGCGATTTATTTGAAGGCGGTATTAGCCCCTGAATTTTTTAGTGAATGATCTAGGGCTTGACTAAGTACTTTCAACGGTACGACGCAATCAACCACCACAAGCCCAGCGGCGTAAAAATCCAGTACTCGATCGGTGCGGCCAGCCACCAGTGTCGATGCCAACCCGCATGCGTTTTTGCAAAACGACGCAAGCCGAATGCCGGGTTCAACACAAACCACAGAAAATCTTCGCTGACCCAAAACAGCATGATGCACGCTAGCGCGCGTTGCTCTGTGGGCCAGCTGTAGTCACCTGAAAAAATCAGCGGAAAGTGAAAGAACAAGGCAACCAGCGAAAACGCCCAGGCGTGGTAGCCGGTCATTTCTCGACCACCCCAAAAGAGATCAAGCAACCAGTGATGCTCGATACGCCAAGTCGGCAGATTCGCAGCCCAACCGGCATCGCCTTCAATCGCGATTTCCAGCTTGGCGAAGAAGAACCCCAGCAGCACGACAAAGCCGAGGGTTACTAAAACATCCGGCAACAACGGCACCATCATGCGTGTTGCACCAGCCGACGAGTAATCTGCAACACATCTTGTGCAGCCGAGGGCTTTGCCAGGGCGCACGCACGTGAGCGCATCGCGCTGAGGCGGTGCGGGTCGGCGAGTAGTCGCTGCAGCCGAAACTGAAGCGTGGCGGGGTCGTCGGCACGCAGTGCCGCACCTTCCTGAATCAACCAGGCAGCGTTGCGTTCTTCCTGACCCGGAATCGGGCTCACTAACAGCATCGGTAGCCCCATCGCCAAGCACTCGGACGTCGATAGTCCACCCGGTTTGGTAATCGCCAGATCTGCGCATGCCATCAACGTTGCAACCTGATCGGTAAAACCGATCACACGCAGGCGTGTTGGATAAAACGAGGTGACTGCCTGCAATGTGTCGAACAAGGCCTGATTGCGACCGGTGAGAACGATGAATTGCACATCTGGTTGCTCTGCAAGCAAGGCCTGTATCAATGATGGCTGCAGACCTGCGCCCGCGCCACCGCTCATCATTAGTACCGTTGCTTTTTGCGGGTCGAGCTCAAGCTGTTTGCATGCAGATACTCGATCTGGTGGTGCAGAAAATGACGGCATGAGAGGAATGCCACTCACCACCATGCGGGCGCTGGACACACCCTGCGCATACAACCGATAGGCCAGCTCATCGTTTGCGACGAAATAGCCGGTGACGGCGGGCTGCAGCCAGATATGGTGCAGATCAAAATCGGTGACCTGAACCCAGATCGGGCAGGCGATGTGTCGTTTGAATCGGGCATCGCTCAACATTTCGGCGGGCAGGAAATGCGTGCAGATGATCAGATCGGGCTGGAAGCGCTGTATTTCATCGATGAG
>JBJTXC010000176.1:0-2928 GCA_046082065.1 Burkholderiaceae bacterium | reverse complement strand
ACGCTGAAAGACGCCAATGACATCGATGCCCTGAAAAAATGCGACATCATTCTCACCTGTCAGGGTGGCGACTACACGACTGAAGTTTTCCCCAAGCTTCGCGCTGCAGGTTGGAACGGCTATTGGATTGACGCCGCATCCAGCTTGCGTATGAAGGATGACGCGATCATCGTGCTGGACCCGATCAATCTTGGCGTCATCAAAGATGCACTCGCTCAAGGCGTTAAAAACTACATCGGTGGTAACTGCACCGTGTCCTGCATGCTGATGGGCCTGGGGGGCTTGTTCAAGCATGATCTGGTCGACTGGATGACGTCCATGACTTACCAAGCTGCTTCCGGCGGTGGCGTACAGCATATGCGCGAACTTTTGACGCAATTTGGCAGTATCCATGCCGAGGTCAAAGCCTTGCTGGATGACCCGGCCTCGGCGATTCTGGAAATTGACCGCAAAGTGCTGGCCAAACAGCACGCTTTCAGCGCCGACGAGATGCAGCATTTCGGCGTGCCACTTGGTGGCAATCTGATTCCATGGATCGATAAAGATCTCGGTAACGGCCAGTCTCGCGAAGAATGGAAAGCCGGTGCTGAGGCCAATAAAATTCTCGGGCGCGGTGAGGCGTTTGGCCATAACGCACCGGCAGCGATTGCGATCGATGGCTTGTGTGTTCGTATCGGTGCGATGCGTTGTCACTCGCAGGCGCTGACCATCAAGCTCAAAAAAGATGTGCCGCTCGATGAGATCAACGACATCATCGCCAGCGACAACGAGTGGGTATCACTGGTACCGAATACCCGCGATGACTCCATGCATGCGCTGACCCCATCGGCGACGACCGGTAACCTGACCATACCCGTTGGCCGCGTACGCAAGATGCAAATGGGCGGCGAGTACATTTCAGCATTCACGGTGGGTGATCAATTACTCTGGGGCGCTGCTGAACCGTTGCGGCGTGTGCTGCGTATCCTGCTCTAGTTCCAAGCACCTATCTCTTTAGGCCGCTTGTGGCATTGGCAGCCTTTGCCGTACGTCTTGTACTGTCTTCGATGCTGCCGCATTGCCATCCACCTAACCAGATCGGTTTCGAGTGTTGTTACGTCACAACCGAACCCGCGCGATGTTCGAACGAAGATATACAGCACAGGTTTTTATTTGACACCCAGACCGAGTCGCACTTGCAGCGCGCTTTGTCGAAGTGTTAAGGTCTCGCGATGTTTCATCGCACACTTATCTTGACCGCCCGTTATCGGTGGATTCGCCTCGCACTGTGCAGTTTGATGATGTGCGCGCTGACGCAGCACGTCGATGCGAATTCAGCTGCGTTGGGTGATGCCAGCGTACGATCGTCACTCGGCCAACGACTATCCGCAGAAATTGACATGACATCGCTGACTGCTGCCGAGGCAGCATCGGTGTCGGTCAAGTTGGCACCTGCAGAGTCATGGGCCAGTGCCGGGATCGATCTGACGGCAATCCATCGCACACTGTATTTTTCGGTAGAGAAGCGGGATGGCCGCCATGTCGTTCGCATCACCTCCGACCAATCAGTCAACGAACCTTACCTGCATTTACTGGTTGAGTTGTCTGCTGATGGTGTACGCACTATTCGTCAGTATGTGCTGTTGATTGATCCGCCTGATTTGATCTCGCCGCCCAGTGCCGCAGTTACTGCGTCCAAGGCCAGTGCATCAAATACAGCCGCTACAGATAGTGCAGCAGATCAACCCGCACTCACTCATACCGTGAAACGTGGTGAGACACTGCGCAGCATTGCGCAGCAACTGCAGCCAGCGGATGTACAGCTTGAACAAATGATGGCGTCGCTGCTGAGTGCTAATCCGCATGCTTTTGCCGGTAACAATATGCACCGGCTACGCAGCGGCAGCCAATTGACGATTCCTGCGACGGAGACGGTGCTGGCCACGCCTGCTGAGCAAGCGCGGCATATCGTCAGAGCGCAGACCGCCGATTTTCTGCGTTACCAGCGTCAGCTCGCCGCGCGTAGCGCGTTGCGACATGCGCAGCAAGCCAGCGCAGAGGCCGCTGCACCCAAGAATCAAACGTCTGCTGAGAATTTACAGAGCAGCGGCGGCAGCGTCACATTGAAAGTCACCGAGCCGGTGCCACCACCCGAACTGCAAGACAAACTGACCTTGTCGCCCTCGGGGGGTAAAGAACCGGCGAGTGGTCGCGCGAATACGCAGCAAAGCATGGAGGCAGTGGCGGCAAATAAAGCGCTGGCAGATGCCAACGCGCGCATCGCATCGCTGGAAAAAAATATCAACGAGATGCAGTCTTTGCTGCAAATGAAAAATAGTGCGCTGTCGGAGGCGCAGCAACGTGCCGAGTCATCAGCCAATTCGCCCACCGCCAAGCCTTTGCCAGCCGCCAATGCTTCCGCGGCCTCTCAGCCCGCAGCCACGTCGCCCTCGGCCTCTAAGCTCTCAGCCTCTCAGCCCACGGCCACGTCGCCCGCAGCCACTTCGTTAATCCCGCCTGATGATTGGTTGCCGCAGATTGACCCGCTACTCGGTGCAGGCGCTGCGACCGGTTTACTGCTGCTCATTTTGCTGTGGCGCCTGCGACGCAGAAAATCACCGCGCGATGATGATCAGCCTGCGACACCGATCGAGCCAACACTTTCTCAAACCGTGATAGGCGCAGCCGGTGGTCGACATGTCGACACCGCGCACAGCGTATTTCACTCTAACTTTGTTCCATCGATCAGCCAGATCGATACCAACGAGGTAGATGCGGTGGCCGAGGCCGATGTCTATATTGCTTACGGGCGTGATGAACAAGCAGAAGAAATACTGCGTGATGCTTTGCGTGCCCATCCCGATCGACATGCACTGCGTGTCAAGCAGCTCGAAATTTATGCCGCACGAAAAGATCATCAACGCTTCGGTACGCTGGCGGCAGAGTTGC
>JBJTXC010000175.1:0-2896 GCA_046082065.1 Burkholderiaceae bacterium | reverse complement strand
GAAGTCGAGACCCATGTACGCGACTTTGGCCCGCAGACCGATCCGGTGTGCTGGATGCTGATTGGTTATGCCTCGGGCTATACCTCGGCGTTTTTCGGCAAGCAGATTCTGTTCAAAGAAGTGCAGTGCGCTGCCTGCGGTCAGGACCATTGCCGCATCGAGGGTCTTCCGCTTGAAGAGTGGCCGGATGCGGACGCGATGATGGAGGACTATCGAGCCGATTCCTTGTTGGTGCGCATCGAAGACCTGCAAGCCGACTTGGAGAGCCTGCGTGTTTCATTGGCACCGAGTGATGACTTGGGCGACTTGATCGGTCGCTCCAAAGCGTTTGAAAAGTCCATCGGCCTGTTACGCAAAGCGGCCAGTACCCAGGTGACGGTGTTGTTGACGGGCGAAACCGGTGTCGGCAAAGAACGCTTTGCGCGCACCCTGCATGCGATGAGCCCGCGTGCTGACAAACCATTTGTTGCGATCAATTGCGCGGCCTTACCGCATGAACTGATCGAGAGTGAATTATTCGGTGCAGAAAAAGGCGCGTTTACTGGCGCGGGTGCTGCTCGACCCGGCCGCTTCGAGCGGGCAGATGGCGGTACGTTGTTTCTTGATGAATTAGGCGAATTGCCGCTGGCTGCACAGGCCAAACTTTTACGCGTGCTGCAGACCGGTGAAGTCGAGCGGCTCGGTGCAACCGCGACACGCAAGGTTGATGTGCGCGTCGTCGCCGCGACCAACGTTGATCTTGAGGCTGCGGTTGAAGCAGGGCGCTTCCGGCGTGACCTGATGTACCGCTTGAATGTTTACCCGATTGCGATTCCGCCATTGCGTGATCGTGTGGAAGACATCGAGCCACTTGCTAACCATATGCTGCGACAGTTCATGGTCATGCACAACAAACGTGTTGCGGGCATCACTGATCGCGCGCTCGATGCAATGCGTGGCTATGCATGGCCTGGCAACGTACGTGAACTGGAAAATCTGATCGAGCGCGGTTTGATTATGACCTCGCCCGGGCAAATGGTCGATGTAGATGATCTGTTTGCAGTGGCACCTGCTGCGCCCTCGGTGACATTGTCCGCAACCGGTGAGTTGAAGCAAGCAATGCCGGGTGATATCAATGATTTATTCAATGAACTTCAAAAGCGCGGCTTGTCACTTGATGCCCTTGAAGACGCCTTGATTCAACAAGCCGTGGAACGTGCAGGAGGTAATTTGTCTGCGGCAGCGCGCTCGCTGGGATTAACGCGCCCACAGTTGTCTTATCGTCTTCAAAAAGTAAAGGGCAGTTGATGTTGTTGCTGACGAGGTGGGTTATTGATTCGTGATGGATTGCTAACGGAGACGTATCGTGGCTAAAAAATCATTCATCAGTTTGGTAGAAAGCGGCGGGGAAGCTGCAAGTTACCGAACGCTGATCGAGCGCACCTATGGTCGGTTGCGCGAAGACATTTTGAATGGCGTACTGCAACCCGGTGAAAAACTACTGATCGAGCATCTCAAGCAGCGCTATGAAGTGGGGGCTGGCACGATGCGTGAGGCTTTATCGCGGTTGGTCAGTGAGGCGATGGTGACCGCAGCAGGGCAGCGCGGGTTCACCGTTGCACCGATCAGCCCGGATGACCTGATCGATGTGACTAACTTACGTGTTGCGGTCGAGACCGACGCACTACGCGCGTCAATTCGACACGGTGATGATTTTTGGCGGCACCGGCTGCGCATCGCTTACGAGGAATTGTCAGCATTAGAGCAGCCGCTGAAGGATGAGAATGTGCGGCGCTGGGAGCAAGCAAATGCCACATTTCACTCGGCATTGCTGTCTGCGTGCGGATCGCCCTGGGCTTTGCGCGTGGTGCAGCAACTGACACAGCATGCCGAACGCTACCGTCGCTACGCGATTGGTCTGCACACCGGGCGCGATGTGCACGCCGAGCATCAGCAAATTTTTGAGGCGGCCATGGCACGTCAGGATGCTCGCGCGGCACTCGCACTTGAATCTCATATTCGTGCCACGCCAGAGCTGATCGTGAAGGCGATTCGAAGTGGAAAAAATGTTTTCGACAACCAGACTTCATGAGATCAGCTTCATTGGCAAGCATTGATTCAATGCATGACCACCACCTCAAATTACAACCACTTCTCTATCATTTTAACAAGCACTTTTTAAGATTTCCATGACGACGACAATTTCATCGCCCGAGATCGGGCACAGTATCGATGCCGGTGGTATCGAGGTCAATTATCACGATTTAGGCCAAGGGTTCCCGGTATTGATGATTCACGGTTCCGGTCCCGGAGTATCGGCTTATGCGAACTGGCGACTGGTGATGCCAGAGCTATCCAAGCACCGTCGCGTGATTGCGCCCGATATGGTGGGCTTTGGTTTCACCGAGCGGCCGCATGGCCACGCTTACACCATGGATAACTGGGTCAAGCAAGCGATTGATTTGCTCGATGCCTTGCATCTGCCGCAAGTAGATTTGGTGGGTAATTCATTTGGTGGCGCGCTCTCGCTGGCGTTGACGATTCGCTATCCGCAGCGCGTACGACGTCTGGTGCTGATGGGTGCTGCGGGTGTTTCATTCCCGATCACACCTGCGTTAGATGCGGTGTGGGGTTACGAGCCCTCATTCGAGAATATGCGACGCATCATGGACTTGTTTGCCTACGATCGTGGCTTGGTGAATGATGATCTGGCGCGTTTGCGGTTTGAAGCCAGCAACCGGCCGGGTTTTCATGAGAGCTATTCAGCGATGTTCCCCGCGCCGCGTCAGCGTTGGGTCGATGCCTTGGCCAGCAATGAGCAGGACATTGCCGCGATCGAGCAGGAGACGCTGATTGTTCACGGGCGCGATGATCAGGTGATACCGGTAGAGAGTTCGCTCAGACTTTCCAAGCTGAT
>JBJTXC010000174.1:0-2612 GCA_046082065.1 Burkholderiaceae bacterium | reverse complement strand
ACCGGCTTGCCTGGTACTGCACCCGTGGGGCCCGCGATGCCGGTCGTGGATAGCGCAACGTCGGCCGCACTATTAGCGAGCGCGCCAGTTGCCATCGCCGCCGCAACCTCTTCACTGACTGCACCAAATTGCGCGATCAAGGCATCAGGCACTTCCAAAAAACCTGTCTTCGACGCGTTCGAGTAAGTCACCAAGCCGCAATCAAACCATTCCGATGAGCCCGGAATATCGGTAATGCATTGCGAAATGCTGCCACCCGTGATTGACTCGGCTGTTACCAGCATCCAGCGCTTTTGTTTCAGGACATCGCCGATTTCTTCAGCGAGTACATGCAAATCCTGAGCTAACTTGTCCATGATTGTGCTCTCAACAAGAAGGCTATATCAAGCGGCCGCACCAAAAGCGACGCACCAAAAGTGCCACATTAAAAGCGCCAAAGGGCAATCACCAGTAAAGTAAACACGGCAGCCACGATGTCGTCGATCATCACGCCGAATCCACCTTTGTAGCGACGCTCGACTTGGCGAATCGGCGGTGGCTTGATCATGTCAAATAATCTGAACAACACGACTGCAACAAGTTCTGCCGAAAAACTGCATGGCGTGACCAGCAACAGGACCAGCCAGATCGCAATGATCTCGTCCCATACGATTGCACCATGATCGGGTACGCCCAGCGCTCGCCCGGCACGATCACACGCAACGACACCAACCAGGAAGCCAACCACGATCAGCACTGCCCACACGCTAGTCGTGAATATTGCAGGCCAATGCATTGATAGTAGATTGAAGCAGAGCCAACCAAACAGCGTACCGGCCGTACCCGGCATGATCGGCGACAAGCCACTGCCAAGGCCAAGTGCCAAAAAATGCGCCGGGTGCGTGAGCATGAATTTAATGCTGGGTAGTCGCTTCACCGGACGGGCTATTTCAACGACCTCAACTACATTCATTGTTTCAACTCTCTCAGGCGGCGTGATGTTCATGACAAGGCGAAATGATCGAATGAATGTGAGCGCAAGTTGATTTTGTGTCCAGCGGCATCGACGATATGTAGGCCGCTCGTGGCCTCAATTTTGCCGATGCGCGTGACAGTCACCCCAGCCTTTGAGGCGGCTGCCATTACTTTTTCTTTTTGTATGGGCGCAGCGCAAAAACATAATTCATAGTCGTCACCGCCATTCAGCGCAAACTCCCACTGCGTCTGCTGGTGTTGAGAACCTAATGCGGTACTGATCGGTAGACAGGCCGCCTCGATAGTTGCGCCTACCGACGACCGCTGCAAGATATGACCCAAATCACCGATCAGGCCATCAGACACATCGATCGCTGCGCTGGCGACACCTCGCAGCGCCTGCCCCAGCGCCACGCGCGGCGATGGTTGGTGCAGTCGTTGCAAGGCAATGGCCTGATGTTCATCGCTTAGCAAGAGATTATTTGTCAGTATCTCGAGTCCGAGCCGCGCATCACCCAAGCTACCTGAGACCCAAATATCATCGCCAGCACGGGCGCCATCGCGACGCAGGGCAATGTCGAGGGGTACGGTGCCGAGTGCAGTAATGCATATATTTAAAGGCCCGCGTGTGGTATCACCACCGATTAATTCAATTTGTTCAGCGTCTGCAAGTGCAAATAACCCGCGCGAAAAAGCGTCCAGCCATGCCTCATCGGCTTCGGGTAGCGCAAGCGCCAGCGTAAAGCCGAGGGGCTTCGCGCCCATGGCGGCGAGATCAGAGAGATTGACTGCCAATGCTTTATGGCCGAGCGATGTCGGGTCGGCATCAGGCAAAAAATGACGGCCTTCGACCAGCATATCGCTCGATATGGCCAATGATTGATCCGCAGCCGGTGCGATCAGGGCGCAGTCATCACCCACACCCAATTGCACGCTACTGCCCGCCCGTATCGGTCGGGTGAAGTATTTTGCGATGAGTTCAAATTCGGCGGGCATGTCATCGATTGTACAGAACGTCATTTGATGCGCTGACCCCTATATTCAACCGCATTGAGACAGGGCCGATGTGGGCCCAGTAAAAACACGCCTTGTCATCGATAAGCGATGACGGTTGCTTTACCCCGGTCTGCTAGAATCGATTGATCGATCAGACAGCATCCAGAGAGTTGCCCCGCATGGATTCCCACGACACCCCCGCGCAAGCACGCCAGCAGTTTCGTCAGGCGGCATTGGAATATCACGAGTTTCCGTCCCCCGGCAAAATCGCCGTCACGCCCACCAAGCAACTCACCAACCAGCGCGACCTGGCGCTTGCCTATTCGCCCGGCGTAGCGGCCGCCTGCGAGGAAATCGCGGCAGTGCCAGCGAATGCATTTCGCTATACCGCGCGCGGCAATCTGGTCGCGGTCATCACCAACGGTACTGCAGTTCTTGGCCTCGGCAATATAGGACCGTTAGCGGCAAAGCCGGTGATGGAAGGTAAGGGAGTGCTGTTCAAGAAGTTCGCTGGTATTGATGTGTTCGACATCGAGGTAAACGAAACTGATCCTGACAAGCTGTGCGACATCATTGCAGCCCTCGAGCCGACATTCGGTGGTGTCAATCTGGAAGACATCAAAGCACCTGAGTGTTTTTATGTCGAGCGCAAGCTACGCAGC
>JBJTXC010000173.1:0-2526 GCA_046082065.1 Burkholderiaceae bacterium | reverse complement strand
GGCAAAGGCAATCTCTGAAGTACCCGAATTGAAGGTACGAAAGGTAAGTGACCGAACTTTTCTCATCCACCTCGGTGGAAAAATCGAAGATACAACTTGCCAAGGTCCAGCGCCAAGCCGGCAATGCCTATCATCGCCAGGATGACTATCGCCACAATAATTGCGACAGCGCCCTGCTGCCGGTGCATAGCATGGTAAGAACGACGCGATCGCATATTGAAGCTGAACCGAGGCTGGAAATGAAGCTGGTGTTGCCGCTGAGTGATCAGCGTGTCACGCCGATCGTGAATGATGAATTCACCGGTGCCTGCTCTTTGAACGAGCTACGGTAGCGCACGATCGCTTCTCTGCCGCTGCTGCCGTCGATACCATTGACCGGATCATCACCACCTGCTGTCGGGTCGAGTGTTTGCCGCTGCTGCGCAAGCCTGACCGATTGCCCGAACTGTGCATCCCATTGCGGTGTGGTTGGCACACAAGCCGCCAAGATCAGAGACCAGACACTCGTCAATACCACTGCGAGCACTCTAGGTAAGTGATGCCGTTGCTTCAGCTGATAGCGTCTGCTTTTTAGCTGTGTATTTTTTTGCTTGAACATAGCGAATATCCTTTATTTGGATTCAGAGGAAACGCCTTGATTATTTTTTGGTGCAGCGTTGTCATAGCTTGCCGACCCTTCGAGTTTTCCGTCGATGAACAGCTCCTTGCGCGTCGGTTCGCGCAAACCATCGGTGGGTAATTGCGTAGGTGCAGGCAGCGGCTTCACCAAACGTGGCGTGACAACGAACACTAATTCGGTTTTATCTTTTTGAAAGTCGGTGCTGCGAAACAGTGCGCCGAGGATGGGTAATTCACCGAGTATCGGGAACGCCTTGACGTTGGCAGTAGCGTTATTCTTGATCAGTCCGCCGATAGCAAAGCTCTGGCCATCGGAGAGCTGCACCGTCGTTGATGCGCGACGTGTGGTGATCAGCGGCAGAATGGCACGTGCTTGCGTGGTGCCGTTACCGATACCAACGCCTTCACGAGATAACTCGGACACTTCCGGTGAGACCCGCAAGTTGATTCGACCACCCGATAAAACAGTGGGCGTAAATCGCAGACCCACACCGAACTCTTTTTCTTCGAGGGTGATTCTTCCTAATGCATCCTGCGCTACCGGGATCAAGATTTTGCCGCCCGCCAGAAAGCTCCCTTCCTGGCCGCTGATTGCCATCACATTCGGCTCAGCCAATACCTTAACCAGAGAATCTTTTTTCTCGGCGTCGAGGTATACGCCCGAGCCATAGGCCCGTGTGACGCTCAGATTGCCGGCAAGATTACCGACCAAAAAATTCGACAAGATACTCGTCGTGATGGCTCCTGATTGTGGCGTACCCTGCACACCAACGCCGAGCTTGTCGATTAGCGTTTTCGAAACCTCAGCAACTTTCACCTCCAGCATCACTTGCTGCGCGGCCGCCACTTGCAACAAATTGATCACCCTTAATTGCTGAAGCGCGACGCTACTCATTTGCGCCGAATTCGTACCCGTGTTACTGCCACCCGCCATACCTTCTTGTTGCGCGCCCGGGGTCACGCTGCCGGGGCGGCGAACAAACGCTAGCGCCAGATCATACACACGTGAGGCCACCAGGGAATCGCTCACGGTGCCACTCAGGATCAAACTATCGGCGGCAGCCGTTACCCGAATCTCTTTTTCTTCAGGCATCAACTCTTGCAATGTTGATTGCAATGCGGCCGGGTCCATCGTAACCAGCACATCGATGGCGCTGCAGCGGCCGCTCTTGCCTTGCACGATCATATTGGTGCTGCCAATCTCGACACCGAGTAAATACAGTGTCTCCGGCGATACCAAGATGGCTTGCGCAACGGATGGATTACCCAGTGTCCGATTGACGATGTGTTCCGGCAGGCGCAGCAGTGTGGATTTCCCGAGCGCCAGTGTCATGCGACTGGTCGCCGCCGGCTCACCATTGCAATCAAGCGGTTTCAATGTGTTCAGCTGATTCGGTGCCAGCTTTTCACTATTCGGTCGGTTTGAAACGGTGTCTTGCTCTTGTGCGATCACAACACTTGTCACAGTCAGACAAACTGCCAGCATGGCCTGACGTAAAACGAAAATACGCTTGTTCATTTCAATCTCCGTCGGAGCGAACCATCGGGTTCAGTAGCATTCCTGCCCATTACGCAGGCCATTGATGACACCTACACAGGTCATGGACGACGCAACTGCGGGTGGGTTGGGTGACTTGGCTGCGGCTGCCGTGGCTGAAGACACGACTAGCTGGTCGGATGCTTTTGCAGCCGTCGATGACTTGCGTGATGCAGGCTTGGCGGCACGCCGGCTCTGATTCGAGGGCGCCTGATTGCGCGCATTGATCTGCGCTTGCTGCGTCTCATGCGGAGGCTCGGCGACTTGTTGCAGCAAACTGGTTTTAGTCGCACCGTTGGTATCCGAGGCTTGCGGATCAATCTGATTTCTCAGTACCAGCGATAAGATACCTACACTGCGCGTAAGATCGA
>JBJTXC010000172.1:0-2100 GCA_046082065.1 Burkholderiaceae bacterium | reverse complement strand
TTTGCCAATGCCGTATCAAGCGTTGACAGCAAAGCGTGAGCATGGGGTGCCGAGGTGGCGACAATGATGGCATCAAACGCTTGAGTGGTGTGATCAGCGACGACATACCAGGTATGGCCCACCTCCTGTAACTGCTGCACGCGCGAACCCATTGCAACGGACTGCCCGTTCTTTTGCAACCAGGCGATTGCTGCGTCGGGTAGCAGCGCAGACAAATCCACCCGCGGCAGTAACATGTCGGATGCGGCGCGATTTGCGCCCAAGCTATCTCGGAGCACCGCCAGAAAAACTTTCGCCGAAGCCTGCTCAGGCGCAGTATTGAGTGCGGCAATGCAGAGCGGCCGCCACATCAACTGGTACACGCGCTCGGTTTGTTCAAAGCGCGCCAATAACTCGATCACGCTGCAATCCACATCGAGCTGCCAACCCATCCAACGCGCTGCGCTGGCGAAGCGTGCCAGCGCAAGTTTGTCTTCCACACTCAGCCCGCGTGCGCGTAACACGCCCAGCATCAGATGCAGCGGCGCTGGCAAGCGAGCGGCGATCAGATCCATACCGTCATCGCCCCTGCCATAGCGCATTTGCAGCGGCAAACGCAGCAGCAATGACTCAGGCTGCAGCCCCACCTGACGCATTAACTTGAGTGTGTCGCGGTACGCGCCGAGCAAGATGTGCTGGCCGTTATCGAGGCTTAGTCCGTCAAGCTCAACGCGTCGCGCGCGACCGCCAGCGACACGCGCGGCTTCGAACAGGGTGACCGAGATACCACGCCGCGCCAGCGCCACCGCCGCCGCGCAGCCAGCCCAGCCGGCCCCGACAATCGCGACTGACTTGTGCTGCATATCAGCCGCGCACCCAGGTTTTCCAGGCTATCCAGAGTTTGCGCAATGGCGTTAGCGAGATGCGATGTTGCAGCACGCGAAAGCCATCGGCCTCCACCTCATGCAGCAGCGCACGGTAAATCGCCGCCATGATCAAGCCGGCACGCTGCGCGCGCCGGTCTTGTGCTGGCAACAGGGCGAAGGCTTCGTCGTAGTAGCGATGGGCACGCTCAGCTTGAAAGCGCATCAGGCGCTCAAAGCGCTCGCTGTGTTTGGCGTTAAGGATGTCGGCTGCAGGCACCTCGAACTGCTGCAACTCTGACACCGGCAAATAGATGCGGTCGCGTCTTGCGTCTTCGCCTACATCGCGGATGATGTTCGTGAGCTGAAACGCCAGCCCGAGTTTCTCGGCGTATTGCAGTGTGCGCGGATCGGTCAGGCCAAAGATACGCGCCGAGAGTAAACCCACCACACTGGCGACATGCCAACAGTAATGCTCAAGCCCCTTGAAATCGAGATAACGAGTTTGGCTGAGATCCATCTCCATACCATCGATGATCGCGACCAGATCATTCATCTGCAGATCGTAGGTTTTGACATGCGGGGATAAAGCGCGCGTGACCGGATGCGTCGGCTGATCTTGCATCATGCGCATAATTTCGCTGCGCCACCAGGCCAGCGAGGTTCGAGCGACTTGCGGGTCGGTGTTCTCGTCGACCACGTCATCCACTTCGCGGCAGAACGCATACAGCGCCGTAATCGCCTGCCGGCGCTCGGTCGGCAGAAACAGAAAGCTGTAATAGAAGCTGGAGCCGCTTTGTGCTGCTTTGTGTTGGCAGTACTGTTCTGGGGTCATAACGGGTCGAATGCTAAACGACAAATCGCCACGCGCGCCAGCACAGGCCGAGCCAGTCGCGCTTGTCGAGCGTGGGGCGGTGTCGGAATACATCAAAGCCGACTGCTTCGATTTTTTCCAGTACGCGTAGTCCGCCCAATACGATCAGGCGCAACTCCCAGCCGAATCGGCCGGGCATATCCAGCGCAAGCCCTGAACCAAAGTGCATCATCGAGCGTGCGCGGTCGACTTCAAAGGCCATCAATTCGCACCAGCGTGCATCAACCTCGGCATGGGCAATCTGCTGCTCGCTCACGCCAAAACGCTGCAAGTCTTGCTGCGGCAGGTAGATGCGTGATTTCTGCCAGTCGATCGCTACGTCTTGCAAAAAATTGATGATTTGCAGGGCACTGCAGATGGCGTCGCTACGTTCCAGATGCGGCG
>JBJTXC010000171.1:0-5865 GCA_046082065.1 Burkholderiaceae bacterium | reverse complement strand
GGCAAGGAGATGGTGATGCCTGGGGATAACGTGTCGATCACGGTCAAGCTGATCAACCCGATTGCGATGGAAGAGGGCTTGCGCTTTGCGATCCGCGAGGGTGGTCGTACCGTGGGCGCCGGCGTCGTCGCCAAAATTATCGAGTAATTGCGGCGCTGGCTTTGGGCGAGGGGCCAATCCTCGCTCGAAGTTCGTAATTGCAAATCAGGTTTTTGCAGGGGCGTAGCTCAATTGGCAGAGTGACGGTCTCCAAAACCGTAGGTTGGGGGTTCGAGGCCCTCCGCCCCTGCCACCAAATACCGGTGGATGACACCGAAAGCGAAAGCAGATGTCTAACCAATCCGTGCAAACCGTGACCACGTCAGCCGACAAGGCAAAGCTCGCGCTTGCGGCTTTCGCACTGGTTGCGGGCGTTGTCGGCTTCTACGCGCTGGCGGGTCAGACCGGATTGATTCGCGCTGCTGCGTTGTTGGGCGGCTTGTTGCTGGCGATCGTGTTCGCATGGACGTCGCAGATGGGCCGCGATTTCATCGATTTCGCGCGCGAGGCAGTGCGCGAGACCAAGAAAGTTGTGTGGCCGTCGCGTAAAGAGGCAACGCAAATTACTGGCGTGGTGTTCGGATTTGTCGTGGTAATGGCGATTTTCTTGTGGGGCACGGACAAGCTGCTTGAGGTCGTGCTGTACAGCCTGATCCTCGGCTGGAGATAAGTATGACTGACAACACGCAAGATAGCGCCGCACCCGTAGCAACGCCCACCGGCAATATGCGTTGGTATGTCGTGCATGCGTACTCGGGTATGGAAAAGAGTGTGCAGCGTGCGCTGACCGAGCGTATTACACGCGCCGGCATGCAAGACAAGTTTGGGCAGATTCTGGTGCCGACCGAAGAAGTGGTCGAAATGAAGAACGGCCAAAAAGCGGTGACTGAGCGACGCTTCTTTCCGGGTTATGTGTTGGTCGAGATGGAGATGACCGATGACACATGGCACTTGGTGAAGAACACCAACAAGGTGACCGGCTTCATCGGTGGCAAGTCGAACAAGCCGACACCGATCCCGCCGAACGAAGTTGAAAAAATTCTGCATCAGATGCAGGAAGGCATCGAGAAGCCACGGCCCAAGGTGTTGTACGAAGTGGGTGAGTTGGTTCGCATTAAAGATGGTCCGTTCACTGATTTCAATGGCAATGTGGAAGAAGTGAACTACGAAAAATCACGCGTGCGTGTGTCGGTCACGATCTTTGGTCGCGCCACGCCTGTTGAGTTGGAGTTCGGACAAGTCGAGAAGGCTTGATTCGGTACGAGTTTCAAGCGCCCGCCGTGGCGCGGCATTCGACAGAGTGTCACGCGGCAGTCAGGTGAGTTGATCGAGCGTTGTCTTAGGCAGCCCCGGCAGCACACTTGAACAACGAGGAGCCGTAATAGTTTTCGAACGAATCGGCGCTACTACTCATTTAAAGGAGCCCTCATGGCAAAGAAAATCATCGGCTTCATCAAGCTGCAAGTGCCAGCTGGTAAAGCCAACCCGTCGCCACCGATTGGTCCTGCATTAGGCCAGCGTGGATTGAACATCATGGAATTCTGCAAAGCGTTTAACGCGCAAACGCAGAGCCTGGAACCGGGCCTGCCGATTCCAGTCGTGATTACCGCATTCGCCGACAAGTCTTTCACTTTTGTGATGAAGACGCCGCCGGCCACGGTTTTGATCAAGAAAGCAGCGGGCATTCAAAAAGGGTCTGCCAAGCCGCACACTGACAAGGTTGGCAAGATCACTCGCAAGCAGGCTGAAGAAATCGCAACCCAGAAACAGCCGGACCTGACCGCTGCCGATCTGGATGCAGCTGTTCGTACCATCGCGGGCTCTGCTCGCTCGATGGGCATTACGGTGGAGGGTCTGTAATGGCTAAGCTAACCAAGCGCGCGCAGGCGATCAAGGCAAAAGTCGATCGCACCAAGCCCTACGCATTTGATAACGCCATCGCGATTGTGAAAGAGCTCGCGACTGCGAAGTTCAACGAGTCGATTGATGTTGCGGTTCAACTTGGTATCGACGCCAAGAAATCGGATCAGGTCGTTCGCGGTTCTGTCGTGCTACCTGCTGGTACCGGCAAGACAGTTCGTGTGGCGGTATTCGCCAGCGGTGACAAGGCTGAGCAAGCCAAGGCGGCGGGTGCGGACATCGTGGGTATGGAAGATCTGGCTGAATCGATCAAGGCCGGCAACATGCCGTTCGATGTGGTCATCGCTTCGCCTGACACCATGCGCATTGTTGGTACTTTGGGCCAAGTGCTCGGCCCGCGCGGTTTGATGCCGAACCCCAAGGTTGGCACCGTCACCCCCGATGTTGCTACCGCGGTGAAGAACGCAAAGGCAGGTCAGGTGCAGTACCGCACCGACAAGGCGGGCATCGTTCACGCAACGATTGGCCGCAAGTCTTTTGCGGACACCGATTTGAAGACCAACTTGCTGGCGCTGTTAGATGCGCTGAACAAGTCCAAGCCGGCGTCGAGTAAAGGCGTTTATCTGCGCAAAGTGTCGATCTCGTCGACTATGGGCGCGGGTGTGCGTGTGGATCAGACCACGCTGGCTGCATCGTAAGGAATCAAGCCCCCGTACGTTGTGCAACGTGCGGGGCAAATCTTTGGGCTGGACCGCAAGCAGCAATGCCGAAGGTTCAGGCAATCAAAGACCGTTGGGCTGGATGCCGGCATGTCGCGGCAAAAGGTTAAAGAGTGAAAGAGCAATCCGGATCTCCCCAACGCAGATGGCGAGCCCGAACAAGTTTTGTAGTGTGGATAGTCGTTGACATCATCGTCGCGGTTATCAGCTCCAGACTTCGGACGCCGTGTTCGAACCGGTGTGAGGCAGGCGACCATTTGGTCGTGCAGTGGCCAAGCATCATTTTTGGAGGTTGAACGTGAGTCTCAATCTGAGTGACAAAAAGGCCGTCGTCGCCGAAGTCTCCGCCAAGCTGGTGTCGGCGCAGACCGTGGTGCTGGCCGAGTACCGCGGCATTGAGGTGGGGTCATTGACCAAGCTGCGAGCTGACGCGCGCTCCAAGCAGGTTTACCTGCGGGTGTTGAAAAACACCTTGGCCCGCCGTGCCGTCGAGGGCACAGCATTTGCGCCGTTGGCTACTGAAATGACCGGTCCGTTGATCTATGCGATCTCGGAAGATGCGGTGGCTGCAGCGAAGGTCATCCACGACTTCGCCAAGACCAACGACAAACTGGTCGTAAAGGCAGGCAATTTCGCAGGCAAGTCGCTGGACAAAGCCGCAGTGACAGCACTGGCAAGCATCCCAAGCAAGGAAGTCCTGATCGCCCAGTTGCTGGGTGTGATGCAGGCGCCTGTTGCGGGCTTTGCACGTGCACTCGCCGCTTTGGCAGCAAAGAAAGAAGCCGAGGCGGCTTGATTCGTCCAACGAATCGCCTCGCTACTTTCCAGACCCTACTCGAATCATTCCGAACTTAAGGAGTTTTTAAATGGCTATTACTAAAGATGACATCCTGGAAGCCGTCGGTCAGATGACCGTGATGGACCTGAACGATCTGGTCAAGGCTTTTGAAGAGAAATTTGGTGTTTCCGCTGCTGCGATGGCAGTGGCTGGCCCGGCTGCTGGCGGCGGCGGTGGCGCGGCTGCTGCAGAAGAGCAGACCGAGTTCACCGTCGTACTGTCGGAAGTTGGCGCTAACAAGGTGGGTGTGATTAAGGCAGTTCGCGAGATCACTGGCCTTGGCTTGAAGGAAGCCAAAGATCTGGTCGACGGCGCACCGAAGCCTTTGAAAGAAGGCGTATCCAAAGCCGACGCAGAAGCAGCGAAGAAAAAGCTGGAAGAAGCTGGCGCGAAAGCAGAGCTCAAGTAAGCCAATTTACTCGCGCTGCGCATCCATCAAAGTGCAGAACCTGTCCAAGCGGATGGGTTCTGCCTTTGGTGCAAGAGATTTTTTGAAGTGTCGGTGCGAACGACGATCAGTACAGTGGTACGCAGTACGGCGGCTGTAGGCGTTGAGCAAATTTAACGTCAACAGTGTTTCTGGTTGTAGGGGAAAAGGGTAAAGCATTGAGGGTTTGCGGCGCTGGTCAAAGCTGCATCGAATCCTGAATTCTTCATCCTTCCCGTCACTCACGGAGTGTTCATGCACTACTCATTCACCGAGAAGAAACGCATCCGCAAGTCTTTCGCCAAGCGCGCTAACGTACACGAAGTTCCTTACCTGCTAGCGACGCAGCTTGATTCTTACTCCGCGTTCTTGCAAGAGGGCGTTCCCACGTCCGAGCGCAAAATCGAGGGGCTGCAGTCTGCGTTCAACTCGATTTTTCCGATTGTTTCGCACAACGGATTTGCGCGCCTCGAGTTTTTGTCTTACTCACTCGGCGTGCCGCCGTTTGACGTCAAAGAGTGCCAGCAGCGCGGATTGACTTACGCCTCGCCGCTGCGCGCGAAGGTGCGTCTGGTCATTCTGGACAAGGAATCACCGACCAAGCCCGTGGTCAAAGAAATGAAAGAGCAGGAAGTCTACATGGGCGAGTTGCCCTTGATGACCGTCAACGGCTCATTCGTGATCAACGGCACCGAGCGCGTCATCGTCTCGCAGCTGCATCGCTCACCGGGCGTGTTCTTCGAGCATGATCGTGGCAAGACGCACTCGTCCGGCAAATTGCTGTTCTCGGCGCGCATCATTCCTTACCGCGGCTCCTGGCTCGATTTCGAATTCGATCCTAAAGACATTTTGTATTTCCGGGTTGATCGCCGTCGCAAGATGCCTGTGACGATACTGCTGAAAGCGATCGGCATGAGCGCCGAGCAAATTCTGGCAAATTTCTTTGTTTTTGATAACTTCGACTTGCGTGCTGAAGGCGCAGCGATGGAGTTTGTTGCTGATCGCTTGCGCGGTGAAGTTGCTCGGTTCGATATCACTGACAAATCAGGCAAGGTGCTGGTCTCAAAAGACAAGCGCATCAACGCCAAACACGTGCGTGATATCGAAGCAGCCGGGCTCAAACATATCTCGGTACCAGAAGATTACCTGCTGGGCCGGGTGTTGGCGACCAATATCATTGATGCCGATACCGGCGAGATCATTGCAAACGCCAATGATGAACTGACCGAGGAATTGCTGGCGCGCTTGCGCGGCGCGAATGTTGCCAGCATACAGACGCTCTACACCAACGATCTCGATCAAGGCGCCTACATTTCGCAAACCTTGCGTGCCGACGACACTGCCGAACAGATGGCGGCGCGCGTTGCCATCTATCGCATGATGCGCCCCGGCGAGCCGCCCACCGAGGACTCGGTAGAATCGTTGTTCAACGGACTGTTCTACAACGAAGACCGTTACGACTTGTCAGCAGTCGGTCGCATGAAGTTCAATCGTCGTATCGGCCGCGAAGAGCTGACCGGCACCATGACTTTGTCGAACGAAGACATTCTCGCGGTGATCAAGATTTTGGTCGAACTGCGCAATGGTCGCGGTGAGGTGGACGATATTGATCATCTCGGTAACCGTCGTGTGCGCTGCGTCGGTGAGCTCGCCGAGAATCAGTTCCGCGCTGGTTTGGTTCGAGTCGAGCGCGCAGTGAAAGAGCGTCTGGGTCAGGCAGAAGCCGACAACCTGATGCCGCATGACCTGATCAACTCCAAGCCGATCTCGGCTGCGATTCGCGAGTTTTTCGGTTCGTCGCAGTTGTCGCAGTTTATGGACCAGACCAACCCGCTATCAGAGATCACGCACAAGCGTCGTGTCTCTGCGCTGGGCCCGGGCGGTCTGACCCGAGAGCGCGCCGGCTTTGAAGTGCGCGACGTGCACCCGACCCACTACGGCCGTGTGTGCCCGATTGAAACACCCGAAGGCCCGAACATTGG
>JBJTXC010000170.1:0-2385 GCA_046082065.1 Burkholderiaceae bacterium | reverse complement strand
AGTAGCTGGTCAGCGTCAGCGATATGCTCGTACACCGGGGGTTCAAAATAGCTGGCCACCCGGTTGAATTCATCGACAGTAATGGTACTCGGGCTATCTTGCAGATCCAGCCATTCTTGTTCAACTTGACGGGTAAACGCCTCAACACCGAGTGCCTTGACCAGAATCTTGATACGCGCTTTGTATTTGTTATCGCGGCGGCCATACTCGTTGTACACGCGCATGATCGCTTCGATGTAGCTCAGCAGATGCTGCCACGGCAAAAACTCCCGAATCACGCTGCCGATGATCGGTGTGCGGCCCAGGCCGCCACCCACGAGCACCTGAAAACCCGTTTCGCCCGACGCGCTTCGCACCAGGTTCAGGCCGATGTCATGCGCCTTGACGACCGCACGGTCTTCCGCTGCTGCGTTGATCGCAATTTTGAATTTGCGCGGCAGGTAAGCGAACTCGGGATGAAAAGTACTCCATTGCCGCAAAATTTCAGCAAATGGGCGCGGATCAAGTAACTCGTCTGCGGCCACACCGGCAAACTGATCTGAGGTGATATTGCGGATGCAGTTACCCGATGTTTGAATCGCATGCATTTCAACCGACGCCAGGTCCGCCAGAATGTCGGGTGCTTGCTCGAGATCGATCCAGTTGTACTGAATGTTTTGGCGGGTGGTGAAATGGCCATAGTTGCGATCGTATTTACGCGCAATATGGGCCAGCACGCGTAGCTGCTTGGACGATAGCAAGCCATAAGGAATCGCCACGCGCAGCATGTAGGCATGGCGCTGCATATACAAACCATTTTGTAGTCGCAGCGGACGAAACTCGTCTTCACTCAGCTCGTCAGCTAAACGGCGCCGAACCTGATCGCGAAATTGCGCCACGCGCTCTTGCACGATTTGGTGATCATAGGTGTCGTAGCGGTACATACGCTTCCTTGGATGAGTCGTTTAATACAGAGGATTGACGTCGTCATTGCCAAAGCACGGGACCTACCCATCCCGACCATGAATTCGGACCCAATATAAGCAGAAGTCATATAGCTCTGCGCGAAGAAGGCAGAATGCTAATAAACTTCGGCTATATTCCCAACGACACAAGATTCATTTGCTTATATGAATTCTGGATATAAAGGGGTGGCGCACATTTGTTGCTGTTTAATAAATTTTCTGGATTCCGGCCTGCGCCGGAATGACGATGCATGGGCCGGTGCCTTCAGCCGCCCTCCGGGCGCGGGCCGAAGTTCAGAGCGCATGTAGGGTCACCCCGGCGAAGGCCGGGGTCCAGGGTCTGTAAAACTTGCAAAAAAGATTATGAACCTTCACCAGTTTCGTTTCGTGCGCGAAGCCGTGCGTCAGAAATTCAACCTGACCGAGGCGGCCAAGGCGCTATTTACCTCGCAGCCCGGGGTCTCCAAAGCCATCATCGAGCTAGAGGAAGAACTCGGCGTCGACATCTTCGCTCGCCACGGCAAGCGCATTCGCGGGCTGACCGAGCCAGGCCGGCAGGTGGTGCGGGCGGTCGAGACCATTTTGCAAGAGGTCGAGTCGCTGAAACGCATTGGCAAGGAATTCGCCGCGCAAGACAGTGGCAGCTTCACCATCGCCACCAACCACACCCAGGCCCGCTACTCCCTGCCGCCGGTAGTGCAGACCTTTGCGCAGAAATTTCCCAAGGTACGGCTATCGCTATTGCAAGGTAACCCCAAGCAGGTGGCGGACATGGTGCTGCACAATCAAGCTGATTTAGCCATCGCAACCGAGGCGATCGCCGAGGTGGATGGTTTGGTGTCGCTTCCCTGTTTTCAGTGGGAGCACATGGTGGTTGTACCCGCCGAGCACCCACTCACCCGGCACAAGGCAATCACCTTGGAAGACCTGGCAAGCTACCCGCTGATTACCTACGACGCAGCGTTCGCCGGAAGAAACAAGATCGATCAGGCCTTTGCTCGACGAGGTCTCAAGCCTGACGTGGTCCTTGAAGCCATTGATGCCGACGTCATCAAAACCTATGTTGAGCTCGGCATGGGCGTGGGTATCATCGCCGGCCTGGCCTACAACCCTGCGCGTGACGCGAATTTGAAAGCGATCCCGGCCGGGCATTTATTCGGCTCGAACATCTCGCGCATCGCACTCAAGCAGGGCGCCTATCTGCGCAGCTACGTATTTACTTTCATTGAATTGCTGGCGCCAACGTTGACCCGCAAGTTGGTGGAGCAGGCACTTGCTGGCGAACGAGACACCTACGACATTTAAAAGCGACTCAAAAACGTCGCGGGCGGTGTTGGGCCCACCTTGCCGTACGTCGAGTACTGTCTGCGGTGGCCCCGCCTAGCCAGCAACGTTTTTGAGCCGCTTTAATCGCTACATGAGATTTCGCTGGCGGTGTTAG
>JBJTXC010000169.1:0-2377 GCA_046082065.1 Burkholderiaceae bacterium | reverse complement strand
GACTGGATGATGTTGGCGTCGAACTTGTAGATGTACTGGATGTGCTTGTGGATGTGCTTATGGATGGACTCTTAGAAGAACTTGTAGATGAATTACTGGCGTTAGCCTGATCGCCTTTCTGATCTTTAATCGATGACTGGTTTGAGTTTGGGTCTGTGGATGAGTTTAAATCCGTATTTGGTGTTTGATGACGAAGAAAAGATTGGGTATCAATTGATACGTTTGACCAGGACATAAGCGTTTTTTGATGAGGAAGATTAGAAAAATCAAGACTGATCTACAAGCTGATCAGTGGCCGGCCGATGGGTAACGGCATGTCCTCACAGGTTCAGACATTCCTCCTCAACAGAAATCTCTGCTGGCTGTTTGCAAACTTCCTAATAAATTTGTCAGATCAACTAGCCGATAAGCGACCAAATGATTCACACTATTGTCTGTTTGCCATTTTCCATACACGGCCAATAGCGATGACTGTAGTAACTCGCGGCGCTGTTGCTCCACCAGCTTGGGCCAGACAATCACATTCACCGTACCGGTTTCGTCTTCAAGGGTGACGAATACGGTTCCTTTTGCAGTAGCTGGCCTTTGCCTGACCGTGACAATGCCGCACGCACGTGCTGTTTGTCCGTGTTTGAAGTTGGCGAGTGTATTGGCAGGTAATAAGCGACGCTTGAGTAAATGTGCTCTGAGTAATGCCAGCGGATGGCGTCCTAATGTCAAACCGATTGATCGATAATCAGCAACTATTGCTTGTGCTTCGCTGGGTGGAGTTAATTGCACATCATCGATCGTCGCGCTAGCAGTTTTCAATAAGCCTTTGCCCGGCACGGCGGCTACCGCATGCCAGAGCGCCTCACGTCGATGACCGGAAATGGATTGCAATGCATTGGCAGCCGCCAAGGCTTGCAAATCAGTCGCTGATAAATCAGCACGCAACGCGAGATCATTCAGATCGCTGAAGTCTTTGACGGCGCGTACCTCTTCAATGCGCCAGCCAGCCATTTGCGTCAGACCGTGCACGCTATTCAAACCTAGCCGCACTATGGGCGCCGGGCTATCGCCAGGTTCAAGGGTGCTTTCCCAGTCACTGTGCATCACATCGACTGGCCTAACCTCGACACCATGACGCCGGGCGTCTTGCACCAGCTGCGACGGTGAATAAAAACCCATCGGCTGGCTATTCAGTAGTGCCGCCAGAAACGCTGCGGGGTGATGACACTTCATCCAGGCGCTGGCATAAGCCAGTAAGGCAAAGCTGGCGGCATGACTTTCCGGGAAACCGTACTCGGCAAAACCTTCGATCTGGCTGAACAAGGCTTCAGCGAACTCAAGCTGATAGCCGCGCTCAAGCATGCCGCTAATTAATTTATCGTGGAATTTTTCCAGGCCACCTTTACGCTTCCAGGCTGCCATCGCACGCCTTAGCTGATCGGCTTCGCCTGCGCTGAAGCCGGCAGCCAGCATCGCCAGCTGCATCACCTGTTCCTGAAAAATCGGTACCCCCAGCGTGCGTGATAGTGCAGCTTTTACATCCTCACTGGGATAGGTAATCGCTTCCCTGCCCTGCCGCCGACGTAAATACGGATGAATCATGCCGCCTTGTATCGGGCCGGGTCGAATGATGGCGACTTCGATCACCAGATCGTAGAAAGTACGCGGCCTAAGGCGCGGCAGCATACTCATTTGTGCGCGGCTCTCGATCTGAAACACGCCAACGGTATCGGCGCGGCTGATCATGTCGTAAGTGGCCGAGTCTTCCGCCGGGATATCAGCCAACTCGAAAGGCTCGCCCTGCTGCTGCGCAATCAATTCCAAGCCGCGCCGTAGTGCTGAGAGCATGCCAAGCGCAAGGATGTCGATTTTGAGTAGACCAAGTGCGTCAAGATCATCTTTATCCCACTGCACTACGCTGCGGTCTTGCATCGCCGCTTTTTCTATCGGCACCAAGCGCGAGAGCTTGTCACGCGCAATTACAAAACCGCCCGGGTGCTGCGACAAATGACGCGGGAAACCCATTAACTCAAGCGCGATCTGATGCCAATGCTGCGCAATCACCGAATCGGGGTCAAGGCCGCATTCGATAAAACGCTCACACAGATTTTCTTTTTTATCCCACCAGCGGTGCGATTTGGCGAGCTGATCGATGATATGCGCATCTATACCCAGCGCCTTGCCGGCATCACGTATCGAACGACGCGGCCGATAGCTAATCACAACACCCGTGAGTGCGGCGCGCTCGCGGCCGTATTTATCGTAGATGTATTGAATCACTTCTTCACGCCGCTGATGCTCGAAATCGACATCAATATCTGGCGGTTCGTTGCGCTCTTTCGAAATAAAACGCTCGAACAGTAAATTGCCACGCGCCGGATCAACC
>JBJTXC010000168.1:0-2718 GCA_046082065.1 Burkholderiaceae bacterium | reverse complement strand
GCCCACCGCCGCTGGAGTGCCACCACAGGGCCGGTCGTCTGCCCTTCAGCGCTGGCCATCAGTCGCACCCTGCGCAGCAAGGCCGCATTCATTGCGCGGCAGTTGGCAGGCCTGCCCTCAACCGAACAACGCGGCGAGCGTATCGCGCTCACACAGCGACTGGCCTGTCTGGCACCCGCGATGCCGGCACTTGAGGCGCAACTCCAGAGCGCCGTGATTCCACCCTACCCGCTGTATCTCGCGTTGTGTAATTTTCTGGGGCCGATGGCGCTACTGCGTCCGGGTGCTTTGCCTATCACGCCACCACCGTATGTACACGCGCAGCCGCACCTCAGTCTGCAGCCGCTGCTGAAAGAACTGCAAGACAACCTGGCCGAGATCAGTCAGGACTACCGTGAAGTGGCGTTCGACTGGGCCAATGGCGCATTTGAATTAACGCTGCGACCTGAGTGGGTCGGCAAGCGTCTGGTGGTGGGACTCAAAGGCGGTCTGTCCGGCGAGATTGAAGATTGGATGGATACGGCACTGATCGGGCCCTCGCATGTATTCAGCGAACTGCGTGAAAAGCGCGTGCTGGGTTATCGACGCGCGCGTATTTCGGCCGCACCCGAGATGCAGCTGCATGGCCTGCCCGGTGTGATCTTGTATGAAGTGGTGCCCGGCCCGGAGCTGATGCGCGCCGATAGTCGCTTGCTGGTGGGTGGCTCGGGCCGTGCTGGCAGCAAAATGCGCCCCGGCAGTATGCAGCTGTTCATCAAAACCCAGGGTCGCTAACGCGCTCGACACACCGCATCGTCATGGGCAAGCTTTATCTTCCAGTACCCGTTGATCCCGCATCCCGTGCGATGACCACGGTGAATGCGTCCGTCCCTGTGTTGACGGTGATAGAAAGTATTGAACAGTACAACCCGGCACTGCTAAAGCAGCTTCGTGAATTTGTGGCTGAGGTGTTAAGCCTGATCGAGTCAATGTCACTACCGTTAGTGAATGATGACGACCCGAGTTTGCAAGCGCGTCAGCTGGCGGAAGAAGTGTGTGAACGTGTCGCACGCATGATCAGCGCTAAAACGCTCGATCTGTCGCACAGCACCAGCATGGCAGCGCGCGGCGCGACCGACGAGCTGCGTTATCTGATGGCGGCGTTAGCCGATGAGCTGCTACTGACGCGCGACTGGCCCGGTCGTTCGCGCTTTACTGACACCCTGATCGAAACCCGATTGTTTGGCAGCAGCACAGCGGGTGATCAAATCTTCCAGCGTATCGACGCGCTGCTCGCCGGTGCCGGTGATGCATCGCCACCGATGGCACCGCTGTACCTGTTTGCCATCTCGATCGGGTTTGAAGGACGCCATCGTGGATTGAACTCGGACCAAGCATTGCAACCATTACGTGATGCACTGTTTCGTCTGATCTACCGGCGTGATGCGCAGCTCGGCCCCAACCTTGCCGGTCACCCATCATTGAGTGATCGGGTGTTGTCGCCACAAGCGTATCGCTACCCCTTGTCGAACATGGTACCGGTCAGGTTCTTTCGAATCAGCCGTGCGACGCTAGGTTTCATCGGCACCATGCTGTTGTTGCTGGCACTGTCTCAGGTCGCATGGCGCTGGACCACTGCACCAGTGCGCAAAGCGCTCGAACCTTCTGCGCCAACTCAGATCAAGCAGCGCATACCCAGCGAGGCCCTGCGTGGATAACGGGCTCACGATCGCCATCATCGCAGGGCTGTTATTGGTCGCGCTCGGCGTGCTGCTGATCGCGCTGCGCGCTGGTGTCGATCGCGAAGCAGACAAAGCGGGTGCGCGCCGCACACTGCTGGATATCGGTCGGCTGCGTGCGTCATTTGATGACGCAGTCAGCACGATAGAGCGAAACATTGTCGATCGTAGCAAGCGCTACGATATTCCGTGGGTCGTGCTGCTGCATGATGGTGATGACAGCGCGCGCCCGGCGATTGAGCGCTGCGGACTACCGCAAGTGCTGGCGGGTGATCAGGTCATGCCCTCGCCCAGCGGCTTGCACTGGCATCTGTTTGATCGTGGTGTCGTCATCGAGCTGAATGCCGAGCAGCTTGATGATGCATTAGTCAGCGACACCCAAGAGAAGCGCTGGGATGCTTTCCTCGCGTTGTGCGGTAAGTATCGTCCGCAGCGTCCGCTGGATTCTGTTGTCGTCGCCATACCGGCCGCCATGCTGGCCGATCGCAGTGTCGAAGGACGCGAGCGGCTACGCGCACGTGCCGATGCCGCCAGCCGCAGGATATGGATTGCACAAAACCGCTATGCAATGCGATTTGCGGTGTATGTCGTTGTCACGGGCTGCGAACAACTACCCGGCTTTGCAGATTTCGCACAAGCACTGCCGACCGCCATGCAAGACGGTATGCTGGGCTGGTCTTCACCACATCAACCCTCAACGCTGTTTCAACACGGCTGGGTAGATGAAGCATTTGATCAGATGGAGCAGAACCTCACCGACAGCAGCGCTGAATTGCTTGCGTCGCAGGCGACACTGCGCTCCGGCACGGATGTGTTCCTGCTGCCATCGTATGTAGCGTCATTGCGCGCCGGTGCACGCGATTATCTCGACGCGCTGATGCGGCCAAACGCATTTCACGAGCCCTTCTTCCTACGTGGTCTTTACCTCAGTGGTCATGCCGAGCGCCCGATGTTCCTGCGCGGGGTGATGGAAGCCAAGGTATTTGCCGAATTCGGTTTA
>JBJTXC010000167.1:0-2517 GCA_046082065.1 Burkholderiaceae bacterium | reverse complement strand
GCAAAATATAAAGCAAATGCTTTATTTCTATGTACTCCATAGAATTTTCATATGACTGGCGGATTTGCCCCGGTCAAGGAAGGTTTTGCGGGCAAGCGGTTTCGCTGCAGATAGCTTTGCGATATTGGCAACTTTGGCAGATATCAGGCAAATGGATTCATTATGGAAATAAAATTTTGCGAAATTCTGAACAATTGCCCGTATAATTTCTTTTAGGAATCAAACCGGTTTGCCAGCGCCCGGCATCCAAAATCAGGATGGGATGATGGCAAGCCCCAAGTGTTTGATCTTTTTCTATCACCAAATTCATGGAGGCGGTGTTGGCGGACACTAATCAAAGCGGATGTCTGACGGTCGGTGAAGGCGTCGTCCTCAACGGGACATTCGTTGTTCCAGATATTGCATCGGTATCCGGTAGTATCGAGGGCGATATCACGGCACGCGAGTTGATTGTCGCCAGTTCTGGCGTCATCAAAGGCAAAGTCACTGCGGAGATCATCGATCTTCGTGGCGAGATCCACGACACCCTGACTGCGAAAAAATCGCTGTTTATCCGATCAACCGGTAAGGCACTCGGCTCTGTTCAGTACGCAGAGATCGAGATCGAAAAGGGCGGTGACCTCCAGGGCTCACTACAAAAGATCGATGGCGACGGCCCAGCGTCGGGTACGTATTAATTCGGGGCTGTGACTCGTGTTCATCAACAAAAAACGCAACGACGAACGGGAAAAAATGGCGACTCCCACCGAAAATAGCCAGCCGCTGGTGGCCGAACCAGAACCGGCTGCGCCGGACATGTCCATGCCGGACATGGACCAGGGCTACCCAGCAAACGGCAATGGCAATGGCAACGGCGGCATGAAGCCGGCGGTCAATAACCTCAAACCATCCATCATCAGTGAAGGTTTTGAATTCATCGGCGAGATCCGATCGAATGGCTACCTCACGATAGACGGCACCGTCCGCGGTACCTTGTCCCTGCACTCGATTCAAATTGGCGTGACGGGCGTATTGGACGGCAACGTCACCTGCGACACCATGAACGTCAAAGGCAACTTTGCAGGTTCGCTGGACTGTCGTGATCTGACCATCGGCAGCCGTGCCGTGGTCGATGGCAAGGTTAGCTTCAAGAGCATTACCATCCAGCGTGGTGGTGTGGTCAAGGGCGAGCTCAAGAAAAAGCCGTAACCCGCATGATTCGGGCACGCTGCATGCCCGATGCGCAAAACAAAAAAGCCTGACAAACGTCAGGCTTTTTTAATTGTGTCTGTAAAGCTTGCGACTTATTTCTTTTCTTGCGCCATCTTGATGACAGTTTGCGCATCCGTCGTGCTGGTATTGTTTTGCGCCTGTATCACCAAGCCGAGCAGCTTGGCGCCGTGTTCAACACCAATGGTGCCGTAAGTAATATCGCCACGCACTTCAGAGTCTTTATGAAACTCGGCGCGCTCATTCGCGTAAATATTACCTTCGACTTTACCGGCCACCATGACACGGTGCGCAGTAATATCGCCGGATACCTCACCCGAACGCCCGATCGCCACGGTGACTTTCTTCTCTTTGGCGGTTTCGATATTACCGATCACTTTGCCATCAATGCGCACGCTATCGAGCAAAACCAAACGACCATAAATCTCGGTGGTGGTACCGATCAGCGTATCGAATTTTTCTTGTGTAGGTAACAGTTTGCTTTGCTTCATTTTGCGGAACATCTTCGTCTCCTGTTCCAGTGTTATGTACCGCAATATACCGGACACATGGTCGGTTTGGGGTTGATTTTTTCGTTATATCGCGCCGCGTTACGTATATAAAAAGCAAACAGCGATCTGCGCGCTGCGCGGCAATTACTAAATCAAAGGCTTGTGCAAACTTTGAAGAAACTACTTGAGATAGTGGTTTTCGATTAAATAAGATCAACCACCATTAGGAAGCACCTGCACCGGATTCATCACATGCCCGTGCCGAAATACCTCGTAATGCAAGTGCGGCCCGGTCGAGCGCCCGGTGCTGCCCACGTCGGCGATATGCTGACCACGCTTGACCTTCTGGCCCTCGGTCACATGACGCTTGCTGATGTGCGCATACCGCGTCATGAAGCCTTCAGCGTGCGTTATCTCGACGATATTGCCGTAGGTGTCTTCCCAGCCTGACCGCGTGACGGTGCCATCAGCGGTGGCGATAATCGGTGTGCCATGCATGGCAGTGAAATCGAGCCCTTCGTGACGCGCCAGGGTGTGCGTGAACGGATCAACGCGCAAACCAAAACCACTCGTCACACGGTGTTCGCCGCCCACCGGTATGCCGGTCGGTAGTGTTTGCAGCCACTGGAGTTGTTTGTCCCAATCGGCGCGCAATGTCCTCACGGTTTTGCTGAACTGACCAAACTCACCCATCGCGCTATCCAGCGTTTCGTCGAGTGGCTGTGTCGGGTCAAGGGTAGCGCGCTTGCTCGATACCAGCAGCAAAGGACCACCGCGGCCATCTTCCCTATTCGCCACACGCTCACGCATCGAGGCA
>JBJTXC010000166.1:0-2063 GCA_046082065.1 Burkholderiaceae bacterium | reverse complement strand
TTTTGCTGTTCGGTGGCCGCCTGAGCGTTGCCCAATATAAAAGCGAACAGGATCGTCATGGAAGCCAAGATTGTTTTCATTTTGTTTACTCATCTCATAGAAGCGGTTTTGCGTAGTTATCTTGGTGCTGTCAGCCCGCATTACTGACCGCCACCTCACTAATATAACTGCTCCGCGCCACACGACATCAGTTGAGCTGTATGGCGCACAGCAGAGTCAACCCTTTAAAACATCGACAAACAAAAGTTCTTGATCTCGAATCGTTTAGGTTAATGAAATTTCGGACGAATGGAGTTTCAACTAACTGAATTTTGATTCAGTGCAGCATATTTCCTGCTCCTGGGATACGGCGAAAGGCGTATTTTGCAGCAAGCCGAAATTACGCATAGTCACAGCGCGGTATTTCATAACAAGACCCAGCAAGGTCATCCAAGGAGACAGCATGTCAAACTTTTTCGATGATTCACCGTTCTCAGCGCAACGTCGTCGCATTCTTCAAGCTCTGGCTGCATCTCCCCTCGCTGGCATGTCCAGCTTGGCGATTGCGCAGCAGTATCCGACTTCAAAAGTTAATACTACCAAGCTCGCCGTAACTGACACCGAAGTTACCGTAGGTCAGTTGCACTCAGCAACTGGCACCATGGCATTATCGGAAACCGGTTCGATTCAGGCCGAGCAACTCGCTATCGATCAAATCAATGCGATGGGCGGTGTTCTGGGTCGAAAGATCAAAGTGATTAAAGAGGATGGCGCATCAGACTGGCCAACCTTTGCCGAGAAATCCAAGAAGCTGCTGATTAATGATCGCTGCGCGTCAGTCTATGGGTGCTGGACCTCGGCATCACGTAAAGCCGTGTTGCCGATTTTTGAGAAAGAGAATGGTTTGCTGTACTACCCGACCATGTATGAAGGTCTGGAGCAGAGCAAAAACGTCATCTACACTGGGCAGGAAGCTGTTCAGCAGATTCTGTGGGGCCTGGATTGGTCTAAAGCCGAGAAAAAGGCCAAGACATACTTCCTGATCGGCTCCGACTATATCTGGCCGCGCACCTCGCATAAGATTGCGCGCAAACATATCGAAAACAAACTCGGCGCCAAGGTGGTCGGGGAAGAATATTACCCGCTCGGTCATACCAACTTCAACTCGTTGATCAATAAAATCAAAGTTGCCAAACCAGATTGCATCTACGCGATCGTGGTCGGTGGATCTAACGTGGCGTTTTACAAGCAATTGAAAGCTGCCGGCATCACCGGTGACAAACAATTCTTGCTCACTATTTCAGTCACCGAAGATGAGGTGCTTGGTATTGGCGGCGAAAATTCCCAGGGATTTTATTCAACCTGTAAATACTTCCAGTCGATCGACAACCCGAATAATGCGAAATTCATCGCGGCATTCAAAGCAAAATACGGTCCAAACTCCGTCATCGGTGATGTAACCCAAAACGCCTATCTTGGCCCTTGGCTTTGGAAAGCGGCCGTTGAAAAAGCCGGTAGCTTTGGTGTCAGCAAGGTATCTGCGGCCTGTGGTGGGATCGAGTTCAAGGAAGCGCCTGAAGGTTACGTCCGCATCCACGATTCCAACCGTCACTTGTGGAGTAAAGCGCGTATCGGCATGGGACAAAAAGACGGTCAATTCAAAGTGGTAGCCGTTTCCCCCGAGTTGATCGAGCCTGATCCATCCCATGACTTTGCCGGCGCCTGCAGTGCCATTATCATCTTCAACGCGGCATTGACCTTTCATGTCTACGGCCTCCAGGAGTCGTCTTCTTGGCGGCAACAACAAGCTTGGCTGTCGAGCGCTCATGAGCTATATGAAATGGCACGTGGCATCGTGGTTGAACATGCCGCCGGTGCTGCCCCCGCCGCTGCTTCTGCCGCCTCTCTCGGCGCCGTCAATGCACTTGTACAAATAGCCGCCACCAACAATCTGGTGCAAGTCCTCGTCGTGTTGGGCGACTATTGTCTCGCCAACCAGCGACTCGAAGATCTCCGCGCGACGGTGGCCGATGCGCAAATACGTCATCGATCATCATCGTCGTCGTCGTGGTTGGAGTCGTCGG
>JBJTXC010000165.1:0-4238 GCA_046082065.1 Burkholderiaceae bacterium | reverse complement strand
AGGATGCGGAACAAGCGCAGCAGTCGCAAGATGCGTACATCCAGCAGCACATAGGCTTCCGGCACGAATAAAGCGATGTAGCTCGGCAGGATGGAGATCAGGTCTATAACGCCGAGGAAGCTTTTCGCATAGCGCAGTGGGTGCGGGCTACATGCAAGTCGCGCCAGATACTCTGCAGTGAACAGTACCGTGAAGCCCCATTCCACCACGCTGAACAGGTTTTCGTATTCCGAATGGAGTGGTTTCACGCTGTCGAGCATGATAACCACCAAGCTGAGCAAGATTGCCCAGATCAGCAATACATCAAACCGCTTACCGGCCTTGGTATCGGCCTCGAAAATAACCGTGTACCACTTGAGCCGCCAACCCGATAAGGTTGAGGGGTGGTGACCATCAGGTAGGTCGGTGAGAATCTCCTCCTTCATTTCATGCCTTCCTTGAAGCCTTACTCGGGCTTGTTTGTCGCTTCGCCACCAGCCGCTTCCTCGTCGGGTTTGGGCTGCTTGCCTACCCATGCGCCAAGCGCGACCACCAGCATCGCGCCTATCGTGCCAGTAAGGCTCAGGTGTACGCCAATGTCATGAAATTGCAGCAAATCCAGTGGCAGGTTTTGCGTTGTCCAGTCGACGATTGCAATATCATGCGAGATCATCGCCCCGCCTAAGTAACCCAACAGCGCAGCGCCCAGGGTGACCACCGCAGGTACCTTGTGCATGATCTTCAGAATAATCGAGCTACCCCAGATCACCACCGGAATACTGACCATGATGCCAAACGCGACCAAGATCATTTTGTGATCAGCGTGGGCTTGCTCGGCGGCTGCGGCAACTGCAATCACGTTATCAATACTCATCACCAGGTCAGCCACGATCACGGTCTTAATGGCAGTCATCAAGCGCGTACCACCGTCGATTTCATCGTCGTCGCCACCCTCATCCAGCAGCAACTTCATACCAATCCAGATCAGCAGAATGCCACCGATGATTTTCAGGTAGGGTACCGAGAGCAGTGTGACTGCGAATCCAATCAAAATAACGCGCAGCACAATCGCACCAAGTGCGCCGCCGACGATACCTTTCATGCGCAGATTCTCTGGCAAGTGGCGGCAGGCGAGCGCAATCACGATAGCGTTATCGCCGCCGAGCAGAATATCAATCAGGATGATCTGTCCGACCACCAACCAATTCAAATGCTGAAAAAATTCAAGCATGCTGTCTCCTGTTCAGGCTGAGCGATAAGCTTCAGCACCTGTATGTTTTCACGCAGTTCAGGCTCTGCTGCGCGCTTTTTCTGCTTTTTCTTCTTCGATTTGACGACGAATCGCCTCGACCTGATCGTCGCTCATACCAAACTGCCGCTTCAATTTCTCCAGCTTGACTTGCTCTTCTTCGGTGACGATACCGTCGGCTAATGCCTCACGAATTTCAGTTTCCATCATCACTTCACGACGCTCGACCTGGGTGGTGTACGCAGTAGCGACCACACCGGTCAGAATCGCCGCCAATGCAATCGCCAGCACTTGGGTGATCACCACCAGTACAACGCCGAAAGTTGACACCGGATCCACGTTACCCCAGCCCGAGATAATCGTCAGCAGATACCATTTCATGGTGGCCGGGATCGAGGGGAATACTTCCGGCTGCAAATGCCCTTCAGCGATGTAGATCATCGAAGAACACAGCAGGCAAGAAATCAGCAGCAGAAACAGCGCTGACATGAATGAATCACGCTCGGCTCTGACGGCTTCGATCAGATCGGTTAGTGCGCTGTTGTAGCGCGACAGCTTAAAGATACGCATCAGACGGAAAATCCGCAGCACGCGCAGATCCAGGCCGGGGAATAGCAGCTGCAGATAAAACGGTACGGTGCCGAAAAAATCAACCAGGCCGTAGAAACTGAAAATATATTCTTTGCGGCCACGCCAGCTGCCGCCATCTTCTTTACTGTACTTGACGCCATAAGACCAAACACGCAGGACATACTCGACCGAGAAGATCATCACGCTGACGACGTCGAACAGGTGGAACTCAGCGGCGTAGGCCTCGTGCAGCTCATGCACCGATTCAAGGATGATCGCCAGTACATTGAGCACCACGACCGAAGCGATGAATATCTCGCAGATGCGGCTGGCCTTGTTGTTGATCGACCCTTCCAGCAGGTCGTAGATACGAGTCTGTAGCGATTTCATCGATGTCATTTCGGCATTTAACTTGCCGTTTTTATATTGCCGATGCCCTTCTGGATGAGCTCCACCAAAGCCGCATTGATTAATGAATCAATGGGCAGCTATTATAGCTTTGCACTGCTAAGGATCATCAGAAATATGTGTGTGATGCCAGATAATTAATTATTTGAATGGCACCGTCGGCGAATGCCGGCATTACTCTTTTAATAAAAGTCGGCTGCAACCGGCAAACCATGATGCAACCCACCTCGAATTCCGCGCCCGTCGGCCTGCGCCGCAGCGTCTACAACTTTCTGCTTAACGACCAACAGAGCGAGGGTGCACGATCTTCGCTGGATCGCTTTCTGTTTCTGCTGATACTGCTGAATCTGTTTGCGCTACTGCTCGAGTCGGCGCCACCACTCGCGGCTGCCTACGCGAAAGAGTTCTATTGGTTCGATGTGTTTTCGGTGAGCATATTCTCGGTCGAGTACCTGTTACGCATCTACGTGGCACCGGAAGACCCCGAGTACGCTAGTGCCCATTCCCCTCGCTGGGCTTACATCAGCAGCGCAGTAGGCATTGTTGATCTGTTGGCGATTTTGCCGTTCTTCATCGGCTTGTTGCTGCCGATTGATTCGCGTGTACTGAGAATTCTGCGAGTACTGCGAATCTTGAAAATCACGCGCACCCTCAAAGAGGCGATCATCGAGTTCAGGGTCTTGAACCAAGGCCGCACCACGCGCCAGAAAGTTCACGCCATGCTGTTCCCCAGCGAGTACGGCGGCAAGCTGAATGTGATGATCGAGGTGTTCCTGATTTTCTGGATCGTTGCCTCGGTCCTGTCTATCGTTCTGGAGTCAGTCGAGAGCATTCGCGTACTGTTCGAGCCGCATTTTGCGTTCCTGGATGTGGCGTCGTTTATCGTATTCGCGATTGAATATTCGCTACGAATTTACGCATCACCTGAGGAAGATCCATCGCGACGTCCACTGCTTACACGCTACCGTTTCTTCTCTTCATTCTCCGGCCTGCTGGATCTGTTCGCGATTCTGCCGTTCATTCTTGAGCTTGCATTTGGCGGCACCTTGGATTTGCGCTTCTTGCGAATAGTGCGGATGGTACGGCTGCTGAAGCTGGGTCGTTATTCATCCGCCAGTGACACCATGTTTACGGTGATTCGTAAAGAATTACCGGTACTGATGGCCGCGATGTTCATGATTACTTTGCTCGTGTTCATGATGGCAGCCTTCGGTTTCTTGCTCGAGCGTGACGCGCAGCCTGATAAATTTGAAAATATCCCGCAGTCGATCTATTGGGCAGTGATTACACTGGCTTCGGTGGGCTATGGTGATATTTCACCGATCACACCGGGTGGCCGGTTCATCACTGTCGTTTTGGCGTTGATTGGCATTGGTATCTTTGCGATTCCGGCCGCTATTTTGGCCTCGGGATTTACCGATCAGTTGCGCACCAATCGTGAGCGTAACAAGCAAGAATTACTCGCCATGGGCAGAGAATCCGAATTCGACGCAACCGCGCGTGAAGAATTCATCAAGGCCGCACGTCAGCACCATCTCTCGAATCATGAGATCGATGAGATGATCAAATTAATCGAGCAGGGCGATGATCCGATCGAGACCCCCGCCGGCGAGTTCGGTAGCCTGACCTTGGCGGCAGAGAATCCGGCATATGCCTTAGCGCAGTACCGTATGCTAGTCGCTCGGATGAGCGAGCTCTCCTCAGTCGTGGATACGCAAAAGCTTGGGCAAGCTTTGCAACAACCGGGGCAGGCAAACGAGCTTGAGCGATCGATTTGGGAGCAAGTAGATCGATCCCGACCAAAGTTTTAGAAGCGTGTCAGCCGTACAGGTCAGCGCATATTTGGCCAAATAATAGAGACGACTCAGGGAGACAATTCATGGAGCGGTTTGATCTGGTGGTGATCGGTGGTGGCCCTTCCGGTTTTGCAGCGGCGATGCGCGGGATGGATTTTGGCAAGCGGGTCGCGCTCGTAGAAAAAGCCAAGGTCGGTGGAGCGGGTATTTTCAATGGCGCCTTATCATCCAAGACG
>JBJTXC010000164.1:0-2527 GCA_046082065.1 Burkholderiaceae bacterium | reverse complement strand
TAAAACTCCTTGTATTGTTCGTCAGTGACATCAGCCTTACTGCGCGCCCAAAGCGCGCTGGCTTGGTTAATAGTCTCAAGCTCGTCACGCACCACCATTTCTTTTTTGTCTTCGTCCCATTCTTCTTTGCGCATTTGTATCGGCAAAGAGATATGGTCGGAGTACTTGCGGATGATCGAGCGTAGCTGCCACGCTGAGAGCAGTTCATCTTCACCTTCACGCAGATGCAAGGTGATGTGGGTACCGCGCTCGGGCTTGTCGATCGTTTCAACGGTGAAGTCACCTTCGCCACTTGATTCCCAGCGCACGCCCTGATCTGCGGACAAACCCGCCCGTCGAGATTCAACGGTAATACGGTCAGCCACAATAAAGCCGGAGTAAAAGCCCACACCAAACTGGCCAATCAAGGCAGCATCTTTTTGCTGGTCACCCGAGAGCTTGGAGAAAAACTCTTTGGTACCGGATTTGGCAATCGTACCGAGATGTTCAATCGCTTCTTGTTGCGACAAACCGATACCGTTGTCGGTGATACTGATGGTGCGCGCGCTTTTGTCAAAATCCACGCTAATGCGGAGTTCAGTATCACCCTCGAACAGTGCATCATTATTAATCGCCTCAAAGCGCAGTTTGTCTGAGGCATCCGATGCGTTCGAGATCAGCTCGCGAAGGAAAATTTCTTTGTTGGAGTACAGCGAGTGAATCATCAGCTGCAACAGCTGTTTGACTTCTGCCTGAAAGCCCAGGGTCTGTTTTTCTGCGACGGTCATGTTTACCTCGTTGAATGATGACGCTTGGTCTGCACCAGACTAGCGCGGTCGAATGAATAGATAAAAAGCTGATAATTTTTCCGATAGGTGTGGGCTTGGCGACAGAATTCAAGCCCCTGCGGGGTAAAATGCGCCGCCTTTTCTGATGTCGGAGCGCGCCATGTCCATCCACGCCAAGCTGCAGTCCATGAATATCCACCTGCCGCCGGTCGCCACCCCGGCCGCTGCGTATGTGATGTATGTACATACCGGAAATACGGTGTTCATTTCCGGCCACATCGCCAAACAGGATGGTAAGCCCTGGGTTGGCCAACTCGGGCGTGACATGACCACCGAGCAGGGCAAACAAGCCGCGCGCGCGGTGGCGCTTGATCTGATGGCGACGCTCAATGCCGCATGTGGCAGCGACCTCGGCCGGGTGCGGCGTATTGTCAAGCTCGTGAGTCTGGTGAACTCAACACCTGACTTCACTGAACATCATTTGGTCACCAATGGCTGTTCGGCGCTGCTCGGCGAAGTATTCGGTGAAGTCGGCAAGCATGCCCGTTCAGCCTTCGGTGTGGCGCAGCTGCCGATGGGCAGCTGTGTCGAGATCGAGATGATCGCTGAAATAGATTAGCCCTTGGCACACTTGGCGAAGTTGTCCGACCAAAGCCGTTCCGCACCTTAACCAAAAACATACTCAAAAACCAAACCGAAAAAACATACCCAAAAAAATTCCCGTCGATTTCAGGGACTGCAGTCACGCCAATGATTGAGCGGCTGCAGTAAGTTCAGTTTGGTTTGGTATTTCGCAAGAAACGCGTAGTCACCCGCGGTGACAATGCGCCCCTGCTTAAGCGGGAGGTGCATGGCGCAGAGCTCGGATGGTGTGTTGATATCGACGCTCGACGCTTATCGAGCGTGTGAAGCGACTCACCACGCGCTGGTTGATGACGTTGGTGGCATCGTCAGCGAGTTCCATGAACAATTCGTGCCCGCATTTGCTGCCGATGCGCTCGAACGTTTGTACGGTAGCTTGTATGCCTCGTATATTCACGCGCGCCTGAGCGACTCGGCGCAGCCAATCCCACACACTTGGGTGGGGTACCAGCATGGCGAGGTCGTGGGTGTGCTGCTTTTTCGGGTCCGCTTCGATCAGGTGTTGGTAGCGACCGAAATGTTTCATCTCGAGCAAACCATCGCCGATGCATTTTGTCGAGCCTTGTTTGATCGCTACCGCCAAGTTCACGCCGTACTTTTCAATGCTGTGTCTTTACCACGCGCGCTGACGGGTTGGTCGCTTCAGTATTACCCATTCTCCGAAAACTACGTCATATCGTTGCCAAACGATATGGACGGATATTTGCATGCACTGGGCAAATCGACTCGCAAGACTTTGCGTGGCTATGGCAACCGCTTGCAGCGTGATCTGCCAGATCTTGTTTGGGAAGTTCGTCAAGCGGATGCATTGCGCTCGGATCAGTTACGCGCATTGATCAGGCGGTTGCAGCAGTTCAAGCGAGACAGCATGGCAGCGCGAGGTAAACGAGCCGAGCTTTCACGACGCGACATGGCACGCATACTGATACTGTGTCGCCGATCAGGCTTGGTGGGTATTGCACGCATGGGTGATCAGATTTGCGGCGGGTCGCTCGCTTGTCGCATCGGCGACAACTACGTCATGCTGTTCTCTGCTTCCGATCCGGCACTGGCGTCCTACCGATTAGGCATCTTGTGTTGTTTTTGGTCGGTATGTGATTGCATCCGTGCCGGTGGGC
>JBJTXC010000163.1:0-3933 GCA_046082065.1 Burkholderiaceae bacterium | reverse complement strand
GCAGTGAGTGCGTTAACAAGTGAGATAGCCGCTAGCATTGCAGGCGCCATGCTCCGCCGCACGTCCGGCACTGTCTTCGATACCGCCACCTGGCCATCAGGCTGCAGTGAGTGCGTCAATCACTGAAAGAGCCACCAAAATGACCCATCGGTTATTTGTTTTCCTGAAAAATGTTCAAGCAGATCAAGGCCTTGGATTCTTGGTGCGATGCATGATGACAGGTCGTTAAATCGTGGGCATGATGCGCCCGCTTCACCAAAAAAATCTGTCGCCGGAAGAGCGAGAGGAGACCTGAACCCGCCGCGTGCAAATGCGGCGGGTTTAATTTTTTGAGCGTAGCAAATCGATAATTATTTCCACTTTTCAATAAAAATCTTTCATTAATTCACGCTGTTTATATCTGGCATCACCAATCGAAAGCGGACGGCGACCAGGCCGATTGCTATATTCCATCCCGTCTCCTCCAGCCTTCCAAAAAGGATGGATTTAAACCCGACCAGCACTGCTGGTCGGGTTTTTTTTCGTCGGTAGGTCACCCACGTCGCTGACCGCGCCCGGCCGTATACTCAAGCCTCGCGATCACTAGTGCGTCCATCGGAGGCGGGCATGTACCAAAACATTCTTGTTGCCTACAACGGCAGTCCCGAGAGTCAGGCGGCGCTGCGTGAGTGCGGTCGGCTTTCACTACCGGCATCCGCTTCGGTACACCTGCTGGCCGTGGTCAGCCCCCCGCCTTATCTGCTGGTGGGTGAGTTTGCTGCGGCGGCGGTCATGAGCGTCGAAGAGGGCCTGGTTGCAGAGCGCGAAAAAATGGCCAAAGAACTCGACGCGGGCGCGGCCCTGCTGCGCAACACCGGGCTGAATGTGATTCCGCATCTCGAAGTGGGTGAACCGCTGAATGTGATCGAGCAAATGGCGAATGATTTGAAGATCGAATTAGTCATTGTTGGTCACTCGCGCCACAAGCCGCTGACGCTGCGTTGGTGGCGTGGCAGTACCGATACGCTGCTGATTGAAAAACTGCGTTGCAGTTTGTTGGTGGCCTCTGATTTTTGATCATCGAGGTAGGTTCTGAACTGATACTCAAGCGATCGCAGCATCAATTGAATTAGCTTGCCGATATCGAGCAGCATGGCTAACCAATGTCGGTAGATCAGTAAGCTGTACAGCGGCATGCGCCGCGCGCCAAATGGCCGTTTGCTGGAAAAATACCCGCCAAGTAAATGAAAGCGTTTCGCACCGGAGCGAATCGCGTCTAGCACCATCAGATAGCGTAATACCTTGCCCAGGCCGAGTGTATTCATCGCCGGATCATGGGCGTTCAGCAATGAGAATACATCGTCACCAAACCGGCACACCAAGCACCCGGCGTATAGGCGAACATCAATCTCTAGAGTACCCACCGCGCCGCGCGCGCGTGCCAAGTGCAGCAAACGCTCATACGCTTCGCGATCAATTGCAGAGTCTTGTTGCTTCGCTGCCATGCGCGCATGATTGAAACCGATAATTTTTTGAAGAATCTGATGATCGATCAGATCTCCCGCGATCACCTGATGCCGCAATCCCGTGGTCCGTTTCAGCCTGGATTTCAACGATTTACGCAGCGATTTGATGAGTGCGGCGAGATAATCGGATGCGTTGCTCGGCAGGTTGATCACAATATCTTCCGAGACTGGCAGATATATTTATCGTTTTAATTGATGTCGGTTGCTCAGACAGACCGCGTCAAAGTAGACGCGATTCGTTCCCTGTTCGTGTTGAAACACTGCATCAGCGAACCGTTGTGCCGCGCCGCTGCAGAGTGTCATGCCCTGGTTTACGACAACAATGCGGCGTCGATCTCGCTGGTACAAAAATATTTCCCGAATATCACCACGGTGCAATTCGACATAGGTGCTGATGCCTTGCAGGCTGTAGAGGCCGAGTTGCGGCAGCGAAGCGTACAAACTGCCGTAGCGTTGATCCAGCGCCGTTTCAACAAAGGATGGAATATGCTGATCGTAAAAACATCGACTGAATGGTTCAAGCGCGTGCGGTTCGCTCAATCGGAATCCCACCCCAACAATGGCAAAATGATATGAAGCCAGTCTGGCCAACCGACGCTGGTTGGACTTGGCTGGCTGAAACCGCTAGACTCTGACGCTTTTTTTGATTGCTCGTGATGACCCACGCCACTGATTATTCCGAAACCGATGATCTAGACCGCAGCCGCGCGACATCGCAAGAGCACATCGCGCGTGAAGTCGCGCGTCGGCGTACCTTTGCGATCATCTCCCACCCGGACGCAGGTAAGACCACCCTGACAGAAAAGTTGTTGCTGTTCTCAGGCGCGATTCAACTCGCCGGCACGGTCAAGGCGCGCAAGAGCGGTCGCCACGCTACTTCTGACTGGATGGAGATCGAGAAGCAGCGGGGCATTTCGGTAGCGAGCTCGGTGATGCAGTTCGAGTACCGCGATCACGTGGTGAACTTGCTTGATACGCCGGGCCACCAGGATTTTTCGGAAGATACCTACCGCGTACTCACTGCAGTTGATTCGGCGCTGATGGTGATTGATGCTGCCAAGGGTGTCGAGGCGCAAACCATCAAGCTGCTGAATGTTTGCCGCATGCGCGATACACCCATCATCACATTCATGAACAAGATGGATCGTGAGACGCGCGATCCGCTTGAGTTGCTGGATGAGGTCGAGTCGGTGCTCGGCATACAGTGCGCACCAGTCACCTGGCCGATCGGCATGGGCAAGCGCTTTCGCGGCGTGTATCACCTGTTGCGCGACGAGATTTTGCTGTTCGTGCCAGGCAGTGAGCGTGCCGATCAGACATTTGAAGTGATCAAGGGTATTGATAACCCTAAACTGATCGACATGTTTCCGCAGGAGATAGAGCAACTCAAAGCGGAAGTTGAGCTCGTGCATGGCGCTTCCCATCCGTTTGATCTTCAATCTTTTCTGGCAGGCAAGCAGACGCCCGTATTTTTTGGCTCGGCGATCAATAATTTTGGTGTGCGCGAGATTCTGGATGCCTTGCTCGATTGGGCGCGTGCGCCACGCGAGCGTGACGCGACTTCACGCTTTGTCAAACCGGATGAATCTGCGTTTTCCGGGTTTGTATTCAAAATTCAAGCCAATATGGACCCAGCACACCGCGACCGTATTGCATTCTTACGAGTATGTTCTGGACGATTTGAGCGCGGCATGAAGATCAAGCATCTTCGCCTTAATCGCGAGTTGAAAATGTCTTCAGTCGTCACATTTATGGCTTCCTCGCGCGAGCAGGTGGAAGAAGCTTACGCAGGTGACATCATCGGTTTACCAAACCACGGCAATATGCAAATTGGCGATAGCTTTTCCGAAGGCGAGGTGCTTCAGTTCACCGGCATTCCCTACTTTGCACCTGATTTTTTTCGCACCGTGCGTATCCGTAATCCACTCAAGATCAAACAGCTGCAAAAAGGTCTGCAGCAGCTCGGTGAAGAGGGGGCAGTTCAGGTCTTCAAACCTGTCAGTGGTGCTGACTTGGTACTGGGTGCCGTTGGCATGCTGCAGTTTGAAGTGGTAGCCAGCCGCTTGATGAATGAATACGGTGTTGATGCCGTGTTTGAAGGTACTAGTATCAATACCGCGCGCTGGGTGTCGTGCGAGGATAAAAAAATGTTGGCCGATTTCGAGCGATCATCTGCGGGTGCGCATTTAGCGCATGATGCTGCAGGTAATCTGGCCTATCTGGCGAGCTCAGCAGTTAATCTCAAGCTTGCACAGGAACGCTGGCCGGGGGTCACTTTCCATGCCACGCGTGAACATGCAGTGCGTGTGAGCTGAATCGTTTCGCTTGCAAGTGAGGGCGATCAATAAAAAGCTGCGAGCGTTGTTGCACTGTCTGGCCGCAGATCTGCACTGGCTGCGACGGTGCCCTTGCCAGGTGCGCTCTGGCA
>JBJTXC010000162.1:0-3645 GCA_046082065.1 Burkholderiaceae bacterium | reverse complement strand
TGAAAAGCGAGATCGCCGAGCTGAGTGCGCGCCTCAACAAGCTGCAGCTACGGCTGCATGCGTCAAATGAGCGCGGTGTGCTGCTGGTACTGCAAGGGATGGACACCTCAGGCAAGGACGGTGCTATTCGTCATGTGTTCGCGCATGTCAGCCCGCTTGGCGTTCGGGCTGAGCCGTTTGGCGCACCCAGCGAAGATGAACGCCGCCATGATTATCTGTGGCGGGTGCACGCCAAAGCGCCTCGGCGAGGTGAGCTGGTGGTATTCAACCGCAGTCATTATGAAGACGTGTTGGTCACGCGCGTGCGGGGATGGATTAGCAAATCAATCTGCAAGCAGCGCTACCAACATATTCAGGATTTCGAGCGCATGCTGAGCGATGAGGGCATCAGCATCATCAAATGCTATCTGCACATCTCAAAGCAGGAGCAAAAGCAGCGCTTGCAAGCGCGTATGGATGACCCTGATAAACACTGGAAGCTGCAAGCCTCGGATTTTGAAGATCGACGCCTTTGGAAGGATTACATCAAGGCCTACGAAGACGCGATGTCAGCCACCAGTACTGACTACGCGCCTTGGTATGTGATTCCGGCAGATTCGAAGGTGTACCGGGATTATTTTTTAATGACGTTGCTGGTCGAGACCTTGGACGGCCTCAAGATCAAGCCGCCGCAAGCGAGTATGGACCTCAAAGGCGCGCGACTCGACTGAGAACCTATGCCCTCAGGCCGGCTGCAGCGCTGATTTAACCGCGCAGCACCCGTAGCGCATGGTTGGCGGCAGGCCGCTCGCGCATAGGACTCGCGGCGTCTTGCTTGCTCGGGGGTGTCCAGCCGAATTTTTTCCAAACCGATTGCACATCGGCACCGGGCTTCCAGACGTGGTCGCGACGGACCTTGCCGGCGGCGAAGTTGTGGTGGGTGGTGTCTGTGGGATGGGTGTTGCTCATGGCGGTAACTCGCGTCAAGAATACAAACTTTATCGGGAATGCAATCGACAGGACGTTTGTTTTCTTTAGCGAGAAATAGCAGGCTATCGCTCGCTCTTTAACCGCCGCCACAGGGTCGTTCGGCTGATGCCAAGGTGCTCGGCCGCCGCCGCCCGGTTGCCATCAAATTGAGCGAGTACCTGCTCGATACGCTCAAATCCAGCCAGGACTGCAGTATCAGCAGTCTCAAAGCGAGCGCTGGTCGCGAGAGTGCCGGTACTGTAGGTGTAAATGGCTCGCCTTGAGCCATTGTCTACCGAGTCACACGACAGCTCGGGTGCGATCCGCATCAGAAATGCCGGTGTCAGCGCCTGCAGCGGCTCGACTGCCAGAAACAATGCAACGCGTTGCATCAGGTTGCGCAGCTCGCGCACGTTGCCGGGCCAATGCCAGGCTTGCAAGGTAACCGCACAGGCCTGAAGTTCTGCATGCAGATTGGCGCTGACGGATGCGCCGATTTCCGCCAGCGCGTTTTTTAGAAACCACTCGGCTAGCATGACTACATCGTTCAGGCGCTCACGCAGCGCAGGCAGCCGCATCTGCAGCACACTCAGACGGTAATACAGGTCGGCACGAAATCGCCCTTGCTTGACCAGATCATCCAAGCGGCAATGGGTCGCGCTGATGATGCGCACGTCGATCGTCATGGGTCGTGTGCCACCGACCCGTACGATTTCTTTTTCTTCCAATACGCGCAACAGTCTGGTCTGAAGCGGTAGTGGCATCTCGCCAATTTCATCTAAAAACAACGTACCGCGATGCGCAGCTTCGAATAAACCTGCGTGGCCACCGCGACGAGAACCGGTGAACGCGCCTTCCTCGTAGCCAAACAGCTCGGATTCCAATAACGACTCGGCAATTGCACCGCAGTTGACAGCGACGAAGGGCCGATCGCCCCCAATGCCGCGCACACTTTCGCGATGAATCGCTTGTGCCACTAACTCTTTACCAGTGCCTGTTTCGCCCTCGATCAGTACCGCCGCGGGTGATTTGGCATACACGGTAATCGTGTTGCGCAGTGCCTGCATCGATGATGATTCTCCCCGCAGCGCCGACAGTGCGTACTTGGCCTTTGGATTGTCAGCCACTGCGTAAGCACGACCACGTGGTGCATCGAAGCGAGTAGCGCGCGCAATATCAAAAGCGTCGTCAAAGGCTTGCCTGATCGAGCCCGCTGAGTAAACGAAGACACCGGCCATGCCAGCTTCTTCAGCGAGATCGGTAATCAAACCCGCGCCAACCACGGCTTGAATACCTGCTGATTTCATCTCGCTGATTTGTGCGCGCGCATCCTCCACCGTGATGTAGCTACGCTGCATCACAGGCAGATCGAAAGTTTGCTGAAATTCGAGTAACTCGGGCGGGGCTTCCTGATAGCTGATCATCCCAATCGCAGCGCTGATCTTGCGGGCGCGCGCCAGTGCCTGCATCACATCAAAGCCGCTTGCCTTGGCAAGGACGACCGGAATCGATAGCCGGCTTTTCAGATAGGTGCCGTTCGATCCGGCCGAGATCACTGCATCACAACGCTCGGTCTGCAGTCGCTCACGTAGATGCGCGAGCGCTTCATCAAAGCCTAGTTGTATCAGTGTGATGTCGGCGCGATCGTCAAACTCCAGTGTGATGTCGCGAAACATATCGAGCAGCCGCGAACTCGCCACGGCCCAGAAAACTGGGGCATTGCCGCGATCGCGTGGGGGTGGGGTGGGGCGGGCCATGTTTCAGTTTTGTTTCATGTTTCAGATAATCTTGCAATTGAAACATAAACTGAAACATCAACGCAAAACTGTTATTTTGACAAGATACTCCTCCTCGCTTCCAAGCCGCTGATTTATCGCGAGGATTTTCCGCAGCGGCGCCTGCCTGCGACCGGGGCGGCGGGTGGCATGGCGATTGCAAAAGCCGGGACGAGCGTTGACGCAGCGAGGCGCCACGCTTATTTGCAACCACTCCGATAGGACATCCCATGAGTAACCCATCCCCCGGCGCGCGTTTTCGGCAAGCGCTGAAAGACGAATCGCCTTTACAGGTGATCGGCGCGATCAACGCCAACCATGCGCTGCTGGCTAAACGTGCGGGATTCCGCGCGATCTATCTCTCTGGTGGTGGCGTGGCAGCGGGTTCGCTTGGCTTGCCCGATCTGGGTATTTCCAACCTTGATGATGTGTTGACCGATGTGCGGCGCATTACGGATGTATGCGACCTGCCGCTGTTGGTCGATGTGGATACCGGTTTTGGCTCGTCGGCGTTTAATGTCGCGCGCACGGTCAAATCCATGATCAAGTTTGGTGCGGCTGCGATGCATATCGAAGACCAGGTCGGCGCCAAGCGCTGCGGTCATCGTCCGAATAAGGAAATCGTCAGCAAGCAAGAAATGGTTGATCGCATCAAGGCAGCGGTAGATGCGCGTACCGATGATCAGTTTGTGATTATGGCGCGTACCGATGCGCTGGCGGTCGAGGGATTAGATGCAGCGATCGAGCGCGCAGTAGCTTGTGTTGAGGCGGGTGCCGACATGATCTTCCCCGAAGCGATCACTGAACTCGGTATGTATAAAAAATTCGCAGCAGCGGTGAAGGTGCCGATTCTTGCAAACATCACCGAGTTTGGCGCTACGCCGCTATTCACGGTGGATGAACTGCGGGCTGCAGACGCAGG
>JBJTXC010000161.1:0-2694 GCA_046082065.1 Burkholderiaceae bacterium | reverse complement strand
CATCGCGCATAACAGCTGGGGGGCGCGCCTGACCCAGCAGCGGGGTGAACGCACCCGACCCGCCGCAATTCGTGAAGGCTGTGCACTGATCGGGGTGGTACTGGCCGTGGTGATACCGCCGCTGGTGGGGCGAACCGGTTTGTGTATCAGCTTTGTTGTGTTGCTGCTGCTTGGCGCAGCCTTGCTACTGAAACGTTCGCCACGTGCTGCAAGCATGACTGAACCCAGACCAAGTGTGCACTGGCTGATGCCCTTGACTCAGCCACGCTTTCGCTGGTTGTTTGTGGTTTATGCATTGAACGGTATCGCAGCAGCGGTACCGGCAACGCTGTTTCTGTTTTTTGTATCCGACCGCTTGTTATTGCCAACGCAAGCGCCGATGTTCTTGTTGCTGTATTTTTTATCTGCTGCATTGGCGTTACCGTTGTGGACACGAATCGCTTCGGATCTGGGTGAATCACGCACCTGGTTAGTCGCGATGCTGCTGGCGATTATTGCGTTTTTGTGGACTGCACAACTTAGCGCCGGTGCATTGGTGCCATTCGCAATCATCTGCGTGCTGACCGGCGCTGCGCTAGCCGCCGATTTGGCTTTACCGCCCGCGCTGCTGGCCGGTGTGATCGGTAGTGCCGGGCATGGCGGTGAACATGAAGGCAGCTACTTTGGCTTATGGAGCTGGATCACCAAAATGAATCTGGCGCTGGCAGCAGGCATTGCGCTGCCATTATTGGAATGGCTGGGCTACACCCCGGGTACGACACACACTGAAGCGCTCTCCGCGCTCACTTTGGCTTACGCGGTGCTGCCCTGTGTACTCAAACTCTGCGCAGCGGTGGTGCTGTGGCGTGCACCGCTCAGCGATATATAAGTAAGCATCCAACACCTTATTCGAAGCGAACTTTGACAGGAGATTGAAGTATGAAGATACCTAGCTGGCGTGCGCTGTTGATGAGTGCGCAAGTATGCATAGCGCTGGCGCTGAGCGGATGTGGCGCAACCCTGCAGCCTTCAGATTACGCCGCCGAGCAACCCAGGATGGAGCTGAAAACATATTTCAATGGTACCGTCGATGCCTGGGGAATGTTTCAAGATCGCAGCGGCAAAGTGGTCAAGCGCTTTACCGTGGTGATGGACTGCACTTGGGATGGCGACACCGGCACACTGGATGAGCATTTCACTTACTCGGACGGTACCAAGCAGCGCCGTGTCTGGACCCTGAAAAAAATCGGTGACAACCGCTACACCGGCACGGCGTCAGATGTGATCGGTGAAGCAAATGGTGCCACCGGCGGCAACGCATTCAACTGGCGCTATACGCTCGCACTACCCGTAGATGGCACCACCTATCATGTCAATTTTGATGACTGGATGTTCATGATGGACGACAAAGTAATGCTGAATCGCGCGGTGATGAGCAAGTTCGGCTTCCGGCTTGGCGAAGTGACACTGTCGTTTCGTAAGCGCGAGCCGTCAGCGGCGCTCAGCTCACCAAGGGCGCTGAGGTATGAGCGATCAGAAATTAGCGATGATAGCGACGCTCTCCTTGCGCAGTCAGCGACGTCTTTGTAGCGGGCCCGATCTATGAATCCAAAAATTCTGGACTGGCGTGGTCAGCGGGTGTGGGTGATCGGCGCATCCACCGGCATCGGTGCAGCGACTGCGAAGCATTTGTTGTCGCTTGGCACACGAGTCGCGCTATCGGCACGCAATCAAGAAGCATTACAGCAAGTGGCCGCATCTAGCGGTCAGTCATTAATCTTGCCGCTCGATGTCACTGACCACAGCGAATTAATCAAAGCACGTGATCGACTTCTGGCCGAATGGCAGGGCATTGATCTGATACTGCTGGTGGCAGGTGTTTATCGTGAAATGCGCGCGGACGCCATCGATATCAATGCAATCGATCACATGCTGGACGTGAATTTGCGTTCGGTATTCCATGCGATTGATGCCGTGATGCCGACCCTGCTATCGCAAGGTCATGGGGGTATCGGTATCGTTTCCTCCGTAGCAGGGTTTGGCGGTCTACCACGTTCACTTGGCTACGGTCCGACCAAAGCAGCACTCATCAATCTGGCAGAAACGCTCTATCTGGATTTGCACCGCAAAGGTATCGGCGTGTATCTGATCAATCCGGGCTTTGTCGATACGCCTGCCACCCGGCAAAATGACTTCGAGATGCCGGCATTGATCAGTGCCGATGAAGCAGCAAGACAAATGCTACTTGGCATGGAACGTGGCGAGTTTCAGATTCATTTTCCGCGCCGCTTCACCAACTGGTTGCGGTTTGCGCGCTTGTTGCCGTACCGCGTCTACTTTTGGTTGATTCACAAGGTGACCGGGCTATGAAACACCAAGCCGACTTACAGCGCGTGGTTGATTTTTTTGAATCCATCAGTCCCGATACTGCGCATTCACTATCAGACATCTATACCGATGACGTTTGGTTCAAAGACCCATTCAATGAAGTCCATGGCATCGGTATAGATATCTGACAGTGAATGCGCAGTTTCGGGGCTGATGGATTCAAAAAAATCAACCACGCGCTGCAAGTCCGCTTGGTGTTTCATAGCCCGGTCACCCTGTGAATCAACCAAAAGTAGACGCGGTACGGTAACAAGCGCGCAAACCGTAACCAGTTGGTGAAGCGGCGCGGAAAATGAATCTGAAACTCGCCACGTTCCATGCCAAGTA
>JBJTXC010000160.1:0-6025 GCA_046082065.1 Burkholderiaceae bacterium | reverse complement strand
AGCGCGTGGATACCTGTGCTGGCGAATTTGCCACGGGCACGGCCTACATGTACTCCACCTACGAAGAAGAATGCGAATCCAACCCCACCAATCGCCAGAAGATCATGGTGCTGGGCGGTGGCCCGAACCGCATCGGGCAGGGTATCGAGTTTGATTATTGCTGCGTGCATGCGGCTTTCGCGATGCGTGAAGATGGTTTCGAGACCATCATGGTCAACTGTAACCCCGAGACTGTCTCGACTGATTACGACACGTCGGATCGTTTGTATTTCGAGCCACTCACACTGGAAGACGTGCTCGAGATCGTTGATAAAGAGCGGCCAGTCGGTGTGATCGTGCAGTACGGTGGCCAAACCCCGCTCAAGTTGGCACTCGATCTGGAGGCGAACGGCGTACCGATTATTGGTACCTCACCCGACATGATCGATGCCGCTGAAGATCGCGAGCGTTTTCAGAAGCTGTTGCATGAGTTGGCCTTGCGGCAGCCGCCTAACCGGACTGCGCGTAACGAAGAAGAAGCGCTTAAATTGGCGCAAGAGATTGGTTACCCGCTGGTGGTGCGGCCTTCGTATGTGCTGGGCGGGCGGGCGATGGAAATTGTGCATGAACAGCGCGACCTTGAGCGCTACATGCGTGAAGCGGTGAAGGTGTCGAATGACTCACCCGTATTGCTCGATCGCTTTCTGAATGATGCGATTGAAGTCGATGTAGATTGCTTGTCGGATGGTGAGCGGACCTTCATCGGTGGTGTGATGGAGCATATCGAACAGGCGGGTGTGCATTCGGGTGATTCGGCGTGTTCATTGCCACCGTACTCGCTATCTGCAGAGACGATTGTTGAACTCAAGCGTCAAACTGCTTTGATGGCACGTGGCCTGGGTGTTGTTGGGCTGATGAATGTGCAGTTCGCGATTCAGCAGCAAGAGATAGACGGTAAATTACAGGACATTGTTTATGTGCTTGAGGTGAATCCGCGTGCCTCGCGCACTGTGCCTTATGTTTCTAAAGCCACCGGCCTGCAACTCGCCAAGATTGCAGCGCGTTGCATGGTGGGTAAATCACTAGCGACGCAGGGCATCACTGGCGAGGTTGCGCCTGATTATTTCAGCGTCAAAGAGGCTGTATTCCCGTTTGTGAAATTCCCGGGTGTCGATACTATTCTTGGGCCTGAGATGAACCCCACCGGCGAGGTGATGGGTGTCGGCAAAACCTTCGGTGAAGCCTTCGTCAAATCTCAGCTCGGTGCGGGTGTGCGTCTGCCAACTACAGGCAAAGTTTTTCTGTCGGTCAAAAACAGTGACAAGCCGCGTGCGGTCGGGATTGCGCGTTCGCTGGTGAATATTGGCTTCACCATTGTTGCGACCAAGGGTACGGCCGCTGCGATCTCTGCTGCCGGTATCACAGTTCAAACTGTAAATAAGGTTGCCGAAGGTCGGCCCCATATCGTTGACATGATCAAGAATAACGAGATCGCGCTGGTAATCAATACGGTCGAAGAAAAGCGTAATGCCATCAATGATTCGCGTACGATTCGTACCTCGGCATTGGGCGCGCGTGTCACCACCTACACCACGATTGCGGGTGCCGAAGCTGCCGTGGCGGGTATGGCGCACCTGAATGAATTGCATGTGTATGACCTTCAGGGTATGCACGCCTCTTTGTCCGCCTGATAAACGGGAACAACAACGCGGCGCCGAAACTCGTCCTATAATTGGCAATAACTCAGCAGAGGCTGCGCCACCCGCAGCCTCTGTTCTTTTTTAACTCCTGAGAAAACACCATGCATACCATCCCCTTGACCAAAGAAGGCGCGGAGATGTTGAAAGACGAACTTCATCGCCTGAAGACCAAAGAGCGGCCTGCGGTGATTACCGCGATCTCTGATGCGCGCGCGCAGGGCGATTTGTCTGAAAACGCTGAATACGACGCAGCCAAAGAGCGTCAGAGCTTTATTGAGGGACGCATCGCTGAATTGGAAGGCAAGCTGTCGGCGGCACAAATTATTGACCCCACATTAATTGACGGTGATGGTCGCGTGGTATTTGCCTCAACAGTGAGTCTGGAAGATCTGGAGTCGGGCGACAAGGTGACTTACAAAATTGTCGGTGATGATGAGGCAGACATCAAACTGAAAAAAGTATCGATCAGTTCACCAATCGCGCGCGCTTTGATCGGCAAGTACGCAGGCGATACCGTCGAGGTGCAAACACCGGGCGGCACACGTGAATATGAAATTCTTGAGGTGCAGTACATCTGAGGTATTGCACTCGGCCGCAGCTTATCGTCCGAGCGCGTTTTTCTTCAGGCTCTTTTGCCGCGTCTTTGCTTTGCGCACATTGCCACCCGCAGTCAGACGCTCATTCCCCTTCAGCACCACTTTCTTCACCGTGGGTCGTTTGGTCGGGTGTGTGGTAACGATGGTAACTTCGCGCGGGCCTTTGCCGCGTGTTGGTTTCGGCGCCTTGGTTTTTTCCAGCGGCGGTCGGTACAACACCAGTAGCTTGCCGATGTGCTGTATCGGCGCGGCGCCAAGTTGTTCGCACAAGGTCTCGTAATAAGACACGCGCGCTTCGCGATCATCGCCGAACACGCGCACCTTGATCAGTCCGTGTGCTTTGAGGGCGGTGTCGGTTTCCTTGACCACCGCGGGCGTGAGGCCAGCGTCGCCAATCATGACGACCGGGCTGAGGCCGTGCGCTTGAGAGCGTAAGGTGCTGCGTTCTGCGGGGGTGAGCTTGAGCATGTGAATCCTTGAAAACAGCATATTCTATGCTGCTTCAGCATGCACACAGCAATGCCATTGGGGGCGTGTCTGAAACTAATTTTTTGAAAGCCAGCCTTCATGGCCAAGAGCCGAGTCAACAAGCAGTGGTTACATGATCATCTGAATGATCCATACGTGAAGCTTGCCCAGAGAGAGGGCTATCGCGCGCGCGCTGCGTACAAGTTGAAAGAGATCGATGAGGACGAGAAGCTGATCAAGCCCGGCCAGAATATCGTCGACCTCGGCTGTGCGCCGGGCAGTTGGCTACAGTATGCGCGTCGCAAGCTGGCTGGCAAAGAGGGCGGCGGCATCCACGGGGTGATTATCGGGCTCGATATGCTGCCCATGGAGCCGGTCGCCGATGTGCAGTTCATCTTGGGCGACTTCCGCGAGCAGCCAGTAGCCGATCAGCTGACACAGTTACTGGCGGGCCAAAAACTCGATCTGGTGCTGTCGGATATGGCGCCCAACCGGTCTGGTATTGCCGTCGCCGATGCCGCACGCATTGAGGATATTGTCGAACTGGCTATCGATTTCGCCTGTGAGCACCTGAAACCTTCGGGGTGCCTGCTCGTCAAATGCTTCAATGGCGCTGGCTACCAAACGATTTTCGGGCGATTTCGACAAGTATTTCGCGTGGTGACTGCCAAGAAGCCCAAGGCCAGTCGGGACAGGTCCTCCGAGGTATTCCTATTGGGCCGAGGTCTCAAGCCCTAGCCCCGGTCGCGGTCGGGTCAACCACCTTGAAAATCAGGGGCTTAGCCTTATCTGAACTATGGCAAGGCCCCAGTTCTGAGAGTAGAATCACCGTTCGTGTCAAGCCGACTGCTTCGGCCGCTTTCCAGGAGCTCCCCGCGTGAACAATATGTTTTCCAAAGCTGCCATCTGGGTCGTGATTGCCCTGGTGCTGTTTACCGTCTTCAAGCAATTCGACGAGCGCGGCATCGCCGGCGGCGCAACGCCGATTGCTTATTCTGATTTTCTCGATGAAGTGAAAGCGCAGCGTATTCGCGAAGCGACCATCGAAGATCGCACCATCATCGCAATCACCAACGACGGCAAGAAAATCAAGGCCACCACCACCAACCTCGATCGTGGCTTGATTGGTGATTTGGTGAACAACGGCGTCAAGTTCGACGTCAAGCAGCCTGAGCCGCCATCGTTCCTTTCGCAAGTGTTCATCTCCTGGTTCCCGATGCTGCTGCTGATCGGCGTCTGGATATTTTTCATGCGCCAGATGCAAGGTGGCGGCAAGGGCGGTGCCTTCTCGTTCGGCAAATCTAAAGCGCGCATGCTCGATGAAAGCCAAAACGCGGTCACCTTCGCCGATGTGGCGGGTTGCGACGAGGCTAAAGAAGAAGTGGGCGAGCTGGTTGATTTTCTGCGCGATCCCACCAAGTTTCAAAAGCTTGGGGGTCGCATTCCGCGTGGCGTATTGATGGTGGGGCCACCGGGTACCGGTAAAACTTTGCTGGCGCGCGCAATCGCCGGTGAAGCCAAAGTGCCGTTCTTCACGATTTCCGGTTCTGACTTTGTCGAGATGTTTGTAGGTGTTGGTGTTTCGCGCGTGCGTGACATGTTTGAAAACGCCAAGAAGCACTCGCCTTGCATCATCTTCATCGATGAAATTGATGCAGTGGGCCGTCATCGTGGCGCGGGTATGGGCGGTGGTAATGATGAGCGCGAGCAGACGCTCAACCAATTGCTGGTGGAAATGGATGGCTTCGAGGCGAATGCTGGCGTGATTGTGATCGCAGCCACCAACCGTTCCGACGTACTTGATAAAGCCTTGCTGCGTCCAGGTCGTTTCGACCGTCAGGTGCATGTGGGTCTGCCGGATATCCGCGGCCGTGAGCAAATTCTCAATGTGCATATGCGCAAGGTGCCGATTGCTCCCGATGTTCGTGCGGACGTTTTGGCGCGCGGATCGCCAGGGTTTTCCGGTGCTGATTTGGCCAATCTGGTGAATGAGGCTGCGCTGTTCGCTGCGCGTCGCAACAAGCGTTTGGTCGAGATGCAAGACTTCGAAGATGCGAAAGACAAGATCGTGATGGGACCGGAGCGCAAGTCGGCAGTCATGCGCGAGGAAGAGCGTCGTAACACGGCGTTCCATGAGTCCGGTCACGCTGTCGACGCCAAGCTCTTGCCAAAAGCCGATCCGGTTCACAAGGTCACCATCATGCCGCGTGGTATGGCGTTGGGTTTGACTTGGCAATTGCCCGAGCACGACCGTGTCAACATGTACAAAGACAAGATGCTGGAAGACATTGCGATCTTGTTCGGCGGTCGTATTGCTGAAGAGATTTTCATGAATCAGATGTCGACTGGTGCATCCAATGACTTTGATCGCGCCACCAAGATGGCGCGTGCGATGGTGACACGCTTCGGTATGTCGGAAGAACTCGGCACCATGGTGTATGAAGACTCGGATCAGGATTCTTACTTTGGCCGCATGTCAGCCAAGACCGTGTCCGAGGCAACCCAGCAAAAAGTGGACGCCGAGATTCGCAAGATTCTCGATCAGCAGTACGAACTCTCTCGTCATCTGTTGGAAACTAATCGTGACAAGGTAGAGGCAATGGCCAAAGCCCTGCTCGAATGGGAAACGATCGATGCCGATCAGGTGAGTGACATCATGGCGGGTCGTGAGCCACGGCCACCCAAACTAACGCCACCGTCCCGTCCGAGTGATGGCCCATCAGACGGTGGTGTCGAACCTGCGGCTGCGCCGGCCTGATCCCGATCCATACTGTCAGTGCGCGGGGTGAGGAGTAATCCTCACCCCGTTTGCTTGTGAGGCGACCAATCCGTATGAGCCGATCATCCAGCGTTGAATTGCAATGCGGTCGCTACCGATTAAGCGTTGGAGAAACCGCGCGGCCATTGGTGATGGGTGTATTGAACGTGACGCCGGATTCATTCTCCGATGGTGGCTTGTTTGATGCGCATGATCGTGCCATCGCACACGCCCGCCAAATGCTCGCCGATGGCGCGGACATGATTGATATTGGTGGTGAGTCAACGCGGCCCGGTGCGCCGCCTTTGTCAGTAGAAGAAGAGCTGACCCGTGTGCTACCGGTGTTGGATGCACTGCGCGACTGTGGCAAGCCTTTGTCTGTTGATACGCGGCGCGCGGTTGTGATGCGCGAAGTACTGAATGCTGGTGCTGACATGATCAACGACATCAGCGGCTTTCGTGATGCCGACAGCTTGGCGGCAGTCAGTGACAGCACATGCGCGATCTGTATCATGCATATGCAA
>JBJTXC010000159.1:0-2869 GCA_046082065.1 Burkholderiaceae bacterium | reverse complement strand
ATCTTCGCATCTTCGGCTTCACTACGCACCAGCTTGACCATCTCCTTGCGGCGTTCTTCAGTCAACGCAGGTGTCGGTACACGAATCACATCGCCAACCGTCGCTGGGTTCAGGCCAAGATCAGATTCACGAATCGCTTTTTCGACGGCAGCAATCATTTTCTTTTCCCATGGCTGCACACCGATGGTACGCGCATCGAGCAGCGTGAGATTAGCGACCTGACTGATTTGCGTAGGCGTACCGTAATAGTCCACCATGACATGATCCAGAATACCTACATGCGCGCGACCGGTACGCACCTTGGCCAAATCGGCCTTCAGGGTCTCGATCGATTTCTGCATTTTTTGCTCGGTATTTTTCTTAACCTCAGCAGGGGTCATGTGTTTCTCCTGTAATACGTTCGATATAGATCAGACATGCACAAGCGTGCCCTCATCATCACCGAGCACAACGCGCTTTAACGCACCGGATTTGATGATCGAGAACACGCGAATCGGCAGTTTCTGGTCGCGACACAAGGCGAATGCAGTGGCATCCATCACTTGCAGACGCTTGGAAATCGCCTCGTCAAAACTAATGGTGCTGTAGCGCGTGGCCGAGGCATCTTTTTTCGGATCAGCGCTATAAATGCCATCCACCTTGGTAGCCTTCAGCACCACTTCGGCACCGATCTCGGCACCGCGCAATGCGGCGGCGGTGTCGGTCGTGAAGAACGGGTTACCCGTACCCGCCGCGAATACCACGATTTTGCCCTCTTCCAGATACTGCAGCGCCTTGGGACGCACATACGGCTCAACCACCTGCTCGATTGCAATCGCGGACATGACGCGTGCCGTGATACCGACCTGACGCATGGCATCTGCCAACGCGAGCGAATTCATCACGGTCGCGAGCATGCCCATGTAGTCGGCAGTCGCGCGATCCATACCCTGTGCGCCGGGCGCCACGCCGCGAAAGATATTGCCACCCCCAATCACGATCGCAACCTCGACACCCAGCGCTGATACCTCAGATACTTCAGCCACCATGCGCTCGATGGTGGCGCGATTGATGCCGTAAGCGTCGTCGCCCATCAGCGCCTCGCCTGACAGCTTCAGCAGGACTCGCTTGTAAATGGGTGTGGCCATGCGTACTGCTCCCTGTTTGCCCAAGTAATTTGATGGATATTGTAAATGCTGCGATCCTGAAAAAAACGGGCCACGCGGCCCGTTTTTCATAACGCTAATTCAAGACTTCTTGGCAGCGGCCACCTGCGCCGCCACTTCCGCGGCAAAATCGTCCTGCCGCTTCTCGATACCCTCACCCACAATGTACATGGTGAACCCCTTGACCGACGTATGGGTCGCCTTCAGCATCTGCTCGACAGTTTGCTTGTCATTCTTGACAAAAGCCTGGTCGAACAGCGACACCTCTTTCAGGTATTTCTGCACCGAACCCTCAACCATTTTGGCGGCGATATCGGCAGGCTTGCCGGATTCCTGTGCCTTCAAGGTCGCGACCGAGCGTTCTTTCTCGATCAAATCCGCCGGCACCTGGCTGGACGACAAGGCCACCGGCTTCATCGCAGCGATGTGCATCGCAACGTCCTTACCCACTTGTTCATCGGCACCGTCGTACTCGACCATCACGCCAATACGGGTACCGTGCAAGTACGACACCAATTTGGACGATGTCTGAAACCGCTGAAAGCGACGAATCGACATGTTCTCGCCGATCTTGCCAATCAAGGCCGAGCGTATTTCTTCAACGGTTTTGCCGTCCATTGGCAGTGCCGACAGCGCGGCCACATCAGACGGATTTTTATCTGCAACTAGCTGCGCAATGTACTTGGTGAAGCCCAAGAAATCGTCATTCTTGGAGACAAAGTCCGTTTCGCAATTCACTTCAACCAGCGCGCCTACGCCGCCCGCGATATACGCGGCCACCACACCCTCGGCCGTGATGCGCGATGCAGCTTTCGATGCCTTGTTGCCTAGTTTGACGCGCAAGATTTCTTCCGCCTTGGCCATGTCGCCATCGGCTTCGGTCAGTGCTTTTTTACACTCCATCATCGGCGCATCTGTTTTTGCGCGCAGTTCACCGACCATTGCTGCTGTAATTGCTGCCATTCCCTTCTCCTCAACTTGGCCACCGCTCAGCGGCCGGTATCAAATTCCTTTGCTTGTGCGTTGGAGCGTGTAAGTAATTCACGCACACAGCCAACCACCGCTCGAAAAAAAGGGGCGAACCACCGTTAGCCCCTGATTTTCTGCTGCGCTACCTCGCAGCAGTGCATCACGCGAATCAGGCCTGATCGCTGACTTCGACGAACTCCTCACCTTTGGTCGCCTGAACCAAATCGGCCACCGAAGTCGCACGGCCTTCAAGGATCGCATCAGCGACGCCGCGGGCATACAACGTGATGGCTTTGGACGAGTCATCATTACCCGGGATCACGTAACTCACGCCGCTTGGCGAATGGTTGGTATCCACCACACCAATCACCGGAATGCCAAGCTTGGTTGCTTCGGTGATGGCGCCCTTGTGATAACCCACATCGATCACGAAAATCGCGTCCGGCACACCGTTCATATCTTTGAGACCACCGATGCCTTTTTGCAGCTTGTCGAGTTCGCGGTTAAACATCAGCGCTTCTTTTTTCGACATCTTGTCGACTGAGCCATCAGCAATCGCAGCTTCCATCTCTTTCAGCCGCTTGATCGAGGTCTTGATGGTCTTGAAGTTGGTGAGCGTGCCGCCCAGCCAGCGCTGGTCTACAAACGGCACACCCGCGCGCTGCGCCTCGGCAGCGATAATGTCGCGCGCCTGACGCTTGGTGCCTACCATCAGGATGGTGCCGCGGTTGGCGGACAGCTGACGAATGTACTTG
>JBJTXC010000158.1:0-5721 GCA_046082065.1 Burkholderiaceae bacterium | reverse complement strand
CGGAGTCAGGCGCCGAGTATCCATCCTTCGAGCGGATCGTGGGGCGGCAGACCATAGTGCTGGTCGCGCCGCTGCCACGCCCATGCCGCCATCAGTGCGCACAGCACTGCGTCGAGCAGATCACCACTGCCATCATCAATTAACTTTTGTTTGAAGTGGCCTGCTTCCAGCTGAATCTGCTGCGGGTAATCTCCCAGCGCCAGCGCGCGCATCATGGCAAGGCGGGTCGCGCGACGCTCGGGCGTCTGTTTGGCCGGGGTATCGCTTTTATATGAAGCGCTGGTGATGCCGCGTGCAACCAAGCCGGGGTAGGCCTCAAGCGCAGTACGCGAACGATCGCCTGGCTGCATGAACGGTATGTGCACACCGGCATCAAGCAGCATCGGCGCACCCGCATGCAGCATGTAGGCCACCGGCGGGTTGACCCACTTCATCGGTGATGAAGATTTGGCGGGTAAATCGCAATCACGGTGAATGAATTTTGAACCGACCGGTCTGGCATCGCAGATCGCTTTGAATTGCTCGCGTAACTCGGCGCGTTCTAAACGCCGAATATGAGTAATCAGTGTTGACCAGGTATCTGGCCATTCAAGCTGATTGACCAATTCACGTGGTAAGGAGAAAGGAAAGTCAAATCCACCCAGCCAAGGGCCGGGCTGCTGCAGCCAGTCGGCGAAGCTGGAAAAATCATGTAGCGTGGTGAGGGTGTGGAGGGTAAAGCTGTTTTGAAGCAGATAACCACTGGCAATCGTAATGCCTTTTTTGGGGCGCGGCGCCGAGGTGAAGTCGACGCCATGAAGCAGTATGGATCGCTGTTCAGCTGCCATCCGGCAGCACAACATTTACGTCCAACACCTCAAGATTGCCTTTTTTATCGAGCGATATCTTGATGTCTTCCGGGTTGACGCGAACGTACTTGGAGATCACTTCGATCAGCTCGCGGTGCAGCGCAGGCATGAAATCCGGCCCGTTATGAATATGCCGCTCACGCGCGATGATGATTTGTAGCCGTTCTTTGGCTGTATCGGCAGATGCTTTTTTATTGCTGAACAAAAACGAGAAAATATCCATCTCACTTGCCTCCGAAAATACGGGATAGCAAGCCGGGCTTTTCATACTCGGCAAAACGCAAAGGCTTTTCTTCGCCAAGGAAACGAGCCACCAGATCTTTGTAGGCATCGGCGACATCGCTATCGGCCAAGTGAACCACCGGCGTGCCTTGGTTGGATGCATGGAGTACCGCTTCGGATTCGGGAATAATGCCGAGCAGCGGAATCCGCAAAATTTCCTGTACATCCTCGTACGACAGCATCTCACCTGCTTCAACTCGCTTGGGCGAGTAGCGCGTAATCAGCAGATGTTCTTTGACTGGTTCGGCGCCGGTTTGTGCACGACGTGATTTGGCTTGAATGATGCCCAGAATCCGATCCGAGTCACGCACCGACGACACCTCCGGGTTGGTGACAATGATGGCCTCATCCGCAAAAGTGAGCGCCATGACGGCGCCGCGCTCAATACCTGCCGGCGAATCGCACACGATGTACTCAAAGCCGGAATTCTTCATTTCTTCGAGAATGCGCTCGACACCTTCCTCGGTCAGCGCATCTTTGTCGCGTGTTTGCGAGGCAGGTAGCACGAACAGGTTGTCGCAGTGCTTGTCTTTGATCAGCGCTTGCGTTAGCGTCGCCTCGCGATTGATGACATTGATCATGTCGTACACCACGCGACGCTCGCATCCCATAATCAGATCTAGATTACGCAGGCCGACATCAAAGTCGATCACAGCGGTTTTTTTGCCGCGCAGTGCAAGACCAGAGGCAAAGCTGGCACTTGAGGTGGTTTTACCTACACCACCTTTACCAGATGTAACGACAATAATTTTTGTCACGAAAAACTCCTTGTCTGAGTTTGTCAGTTGAGAGAATAAAAAACTATTTCAGCGCCATGAGACGAAGCTCGAGTCGCTCGTCCTTCAGCATCACTTGCACCGGCTTGCCTTGTAAGTCCTTTGGCCAGCCATCTTCGAAGGTGCGATACACGCCGGCGATTGAAACCAATTCGGCTTCCATGCTGGTGGCGATGATGCGTGCCTCAGCAGAACCTGCGGCGCCTGCCAGTGCTCTGCCACGCAGCGGCGCGTAGACGTGAATGCTGCCGTCGGCAATCACTTCTGCGCCCGGGTTCACGGTGGCGGTCAGCACCAAATCACCGCCGCGCGCGTAAATACGCTGACCGCTGCGTACCGGGGTGTCGATTACTTTGGTGGTGGCTGCAAGGGGTGCTGTCGCCGGCGAGGCGGGTGCTGGCTCCGATACCGGCTCGGGATGGGCTTCGGCCTTAGCCTCGGGCGCCGGTGAGGGTGGCGGCGTCAGTTCGAAGGTGCGTGACTGGTCCATGCCATCAATCGACAAACCATGCGCACGGATTTCCTGCTCAAGTGCTGCCGGTGCGTTGCGAACAGCGACCGGATTGAGCCGGTGTGATTTGAATAAGGCAATCAGTTCAGACCAAGCGATGCTACCCGCTGAAGGCGCAGGCTGCAGATTGCCTAAATCAATGACGGTGAACTCGTCTTCAAAGTAATCTGGGGTCCCGCCGGTCACCTGCGCGAGCGCTGCAGACACTTTGGCCAGATCGGTGTCGCCAAGCAAAGCCGCGACAGCAACCACGGTAGAAATCTTGATCTCCAGGGGCTTCCTGGTCTGATTTTTCGACATACTGTTCCGGATGATGGCGTCGTGCGTTGCGAGCGATGCCGTCGTGCTGCGTAAAAAACTGCAAACTTTTACGTGCTTGCGGCGTTGCTCGCGTTAGCTGACGCGTCCAGATCAGTATTATACCTGCGTGGCGTGCGCTGATCTCGCGCAAATTTTCGGCGCTCGAAACAAATCAGTGCAGGCTTTTCGTGCTCGGCAAACCGGGCAGCCCCCGGCTTGCGTTTCAGTTGTGCTTCGCGTGGAGCAGTGTTGAGTCGACCCGCGCTTGATCGGGCCGTGACGCTATGGATTCAAGTTGGCGGCGGCGGCAGCCTGTTTCGCGCGACGGCCCGCTGCCTTGGCGCGCGCTGTCGATGGAGGAAGCCGACGTAAAGTTCGCAGTGAGTCAATATCCTTGATGCCAATCGAGCGCTGATCCACGCTGATCAGGCCGATCTCGTTGAACGCCGACAGCGTCCGACTCACGGTTTTAAGCGTCAGCCCGAGGTAGCTGCCGATCTCGTGGCGGGTCATGCGCAAATTGAACAGTTTGCTCGAATAACCCATCTCCGCAAATCTTTCCGACAGTGACACCAGAAAGCGCGCAACTCTCGCCTCTGCCGATAATGCCCCCAGCATGCTGACCATCGCTTGCTCACGAACCAGCTCACGGCTCATAATGGTGTACATGGCGTGCTCAAACTCGATGTGGCTGCGGCCGAGCTGGGTGAATTTCTTGAACGGCACCAAAATCAAATCGCAATTCGAAAGCGCAACTGCTTCCGACATATAACGCTTGGTGTGAATACCATCAACACCAAACATATCGCCCTTCATGGGAAAGCTGAGTACTTGCTCATTACCGAATTCATCAATCAATACGGTTTTCAGAAAACCCGAGTGAACGATGAAGAGAGTGTCAAAAGGTTGACCTATCGTGTGGATTCGTTGGCCAGTTTTGAATTGCACATGCTGGAATAGAAATTCTTCCTCATCAAAATTGGAAATGGCCGGAATACGTAACAGCTCACAAATTTCATTCAGGTTGGACCACAGTTTGCCTTGCCGATGCCAGCCTGATTCAGCGCTGACGCTGATGGTATTGTTGTGAGTGCTTGCCGATGAATCAGCGTGTTCAATAGGGGTCAAGCTCATCTCCTGTGTTATTTGAGTCAATGAGTTCTTCCGTCATTACCAGTTTAGAAATTTGCTATTTTTTAGCTACTGTATTGACCGATCAAGTATCTATTCATGCTGCGTGATGCGCTATCGGGCCAAACTGAATACCTCACGTGTTCGAACCGAAAGCTGTTCAGGTGTTTCCTAATTAGCGCCAATAAAAATAGCTATGTCCTATCTTCTGGTTGATTGCAATCAAGGCTTGAATTTCTCCAGTAATCCCTGCGCCATGGCGTACTGAACCAACTCGGCCAGCGACGGCGTGCCCAATTTATGCAAGATGTGCGCTTTATGTGTGCTGATGGTTTTGACCGAGAGGTGCAAGGCCTCGGCAATATCGGTCACGGACTTGCCTGTGACGAGCATGTTGAAGACTTCAAATTCGCGGTTGGTGAGCGATTTGTGGGGTAAATCATGGCGGTTCGGCATGGCATCCATGGCCAGTTGCTCGGCCACTTCCATGCTGATATATGGCCTACCCGCATGAACCTTGCGAATCGCTACCAATAAATCGGTGCCTGCGCTTTCTTTGGTGATGTAGCCATGGGCGCCTAATCGAATCGCGCGTGCGGCATATTGATCTTCATCGTGCATTGTGAGGACGAGGATCGCGATATTCGGTGCTTCTTCCTTGATTTGCTTGATCAGATCCATGCCGCTACGGCCGGGCATGGACAGATCCATCAGCAAAACATCAAACCCGCCTTTGCGCACCAGCGCAAGGACTTCGAATCCGTCCGTTGCTTCGGCCATAACCTGAATGTCATCCGCCTTGCGCAGGATGTACTTCAAACCTTCGCGCATCAGCGCATGGTCATCGGCCAGTACGACCCGAATCATGCTGGCAGCCTCCGGTAGAGGGTCGCGCCGGGATGGTGACTTTCAGACCCAATGCCGTAGTGAGCCACCCGTAAGGTGCAGGGCTTTGCCGGAAAAATTAGCATGTCAGATTCCTTTAGTAACAAAATTGCAACATTTTCGGCAAATTTAACAGCAATCCACAAACTGACCAAGCTGATTTGGATCAAACTCGAAATAAAAATGAAAATTTATGCTTAAAAAACCGGTATCGATTCCGTGCAGAAATCTTTGTGATTCCGCTAGGGAAGAAACCAATAAGCCGCCAGGTCGCAACTGCTAGACTGCGCGCAGTTTAGTTTTGTTGAGGGCAATCAGGATGCAAGCGGATGAAATCGGCCACATCATTCAACTGGCTATTGCACCGGTGTTTCTATTGACCGGCGTCGGTACCAATATGCTGGTACTCACCAATCGGCTGGCTCGTATCATCGATCGTAGTCGTGACTTGGAAGCACAGCTGGAAAGCCAGCAGGTGATATCAGCCGAGAAGGTTCAGCTTTACCGCGATGAATTGAATATCTTGTTTCGGCGTGCAAAAAAGATTAACCGCGCGATTTTGTTATCGACCTCGTGTGCCTTGCTGATTTGCGTCGTGGTCGCCGGATTATTTATCGCGGATGCGCTGAATCTGCGCTTGGCCTCTGTTATCGCGGGTATGTTTGTGCTGGCCATGGTTGCCCTGACGGGCAGCTTTGTTTATTTGCTGCGCGAGATTTGGTTGGCAACTGAGTTCATGAATACGCAGCAGGGGGTCAAGAAAAATAGCTAAGGTCCCATCGGCAGCGATTTTGTACCTATAGCGATGAAATCAATTCGTAAGTTGCTTTGAATAGCGGATGCGATTCATCACCAAAGCAATCGCAAATGGTGAAATGATTTTCCTGCTGCAGCGGGATCTCACGCCGGAACCCGCGCCGCCATTGCGCCGCGATCAGGGCGGTGTGCCGTTTGAATTCATCCGATTCCAAATCACCTACCGCCGTAA
>JBJTXC010000157.1:0-4938 GCA_046082065.1 Burkholderiaceae bacterium | reverse complement strand
CGATCTGGGTATCGAGGTGATCGAGAAACGCATCACGCGCGACGAGCTGTACTGTGCTGACGAAGCCTTCTTTACCGGCACAGCAGCCGAAATCACCCCGATTCGCGAACTTGATAATCGTGAAATTGGCAGCGGTAGTCGCGGCCCGGTCACTGAAAAATTACAGTCGCTGTTTTTTGATGTCGTGGGTGGCAAAGCGACGCAGTATGCGCATTGGTTAACCCGCGTTTGATCATTCATCATCAGGAGCTACCAATGAGTCAGCCGGCGCAAGCGATTGAACTCGATAGCAAGGATCTACCCGCCTACTGCCCCAACAAGGCGATGCCGGCATGGTCTTCTCACCCGCGCGTGTTTCTCGATTTTGATGATCAAGGTCACGCAAAATGCCCCTACTGCGGGACCGCTTACGCGCTGAAGGATGGCGCGCACGCACATTCACACTGAGTGAATGCCGCTACCGCGCAAACCCCTCGCCAGCGCTGAAGACGTCGAGAATGCGTTCTACGACGCGATGGCACGCGCAGATCTTGAGCTGATGATGGCGCTATGGGCAGACGATGAAGAAATTTTTTGTATTCATCCCGGGGCCCCGCGCCTGCAGGGACAAACCGCCATTCGCGAATCATTCGAAATGATTTTCGAGCGAGGTCCGGTACCGATCCGGCCACATCATCTGCATGTGGCGCACAGCGTGGGTTGCGCTGTTCATAGCCTGATCGAAGAGATCAAGGCGCCCGACGACCCGAATTGGCAAGAAGCGCATATTGTCGCTACCAATGTCTACATCAAGACACCGCAAGGCTGGCGCATCGTGTCGCACCATGGCTCGCTGGCACCAGGCCGGCCACCAGAGTCACCGGCTGCGCCGCTACAAGGTGTGCTGCACTAAGCCGACCCATGAGTAACTACCGCCCACCTGTGTGGCTGCCAAGCGGCCACCTGCAAACGATTTGGGCAGCAAAAATGATTCACATCCCCGCGCTCACCTTGAAGCGCGAGCGCTGGACAACGCCGGATGAAGATTTTATCGACGTGGATTTGATTGAGGGCTTGCCGGGCAAACCTTTCGTGGTGCTGTTTCATGGATTGGAAGGTTCGTCTGACAGCCATTACGCACGTGCGCTGCTTTCTTGTATTGAAGGACTGGGCTGGTCGGGTGCAGTGCCCCATTTTCGTGGCTGCTCGGGCGAACTGAACAAGGCGCCACGTTTTTATCATTCGGGCGACGCCGATGAAGTTGATTGGATAGCACGCCGGCTTCAACAACACCCGCTGGCACGTAATGCGTCGAATTTTTTCGCCGTCGGTGTATCGCTGGGTGGTAATGCGCTGTTACGCTGGCTCGGCACCCGCGCTGAAGATGCAAACTTTATTGAGGCCGTAGTCGCCGTCTCAGTACCGCTTGATCTGGCGGCAGGTGGCAGGGCTCTCTCGAGTGGTATCAACATGATCTACACGCGCAGCTTTCTGAAAACGCTCAAGCCTAAATGTCTGCAGAAGTTGGATCAATTCCCGAAACTGTTCGACCGAGACCGCATGCTGGCCGCGCGCGATTTATACGAGTTCGATAATGTCGTCACCGCGCCGCTTCATGGTTTTCGAGATACGGATGATTACTGGCACCGTGCCAGCAGCAAGCAGGTGCTTTCCGAAATTACCGTACCGACGTTAGTACTCAACGCGCGCAACGATCCATTCCTCCCCGCTCGACATCTGCCTCGTCATGCGGCAGCGTCGGTGATTCTTGAATATCCCAAGCATGGTGGCCATGTCGGCTTCGTGCGCGGTAACTTCCCCGGCGCACTGGACTGGCTGCCACGTCGCATTGTTCGATTTTTTTCCGAACAAGTTCAGCTGCAAGAAAAAATTCTTGATCCGCTTCGCTAACTTGGGTAGGTTCGATCTACTGTATGGATGAGATCGTTCGTCAAGCCCTTGCCAAATGGCCGAATGTGCCCGACTGCTATGGTTGGTTGGCGTTGGATGCACGCGGCATGTTTCGAATGCGTGATGCAGCGGCGCAAGCAGCCGGTGCACGCGGTGACATCATCCGTCATTCTGCACTACTGTCCTTCATTCATCGCAACTATCAAAAAAATACGGATGGGGCTTGGTATTTTCAAAATGGGCCGCAACGTGTTTATGTTCAACTCGAACAGACGCCCTTTGTCGCACGGTCTGATCCGGCGCACGGATTTGTCGCACATGATGGCAATCCATTGTCGCCGTTAGAAAGCATCTGGATCACGCAAGAAGGCAGACTGATCTTGGGTGCGGGCGAGCGTATCGCGATGATTGACGACCGTGACCTTGCGGAATGCCTGCCCAAACTCAGCCTTGGGCACAAGCCAATGGCAGACGCTGACCTGCTGGCGTGGCTCACTGAGGACCATGGCGAACTTCAGTTCACGCATGCTGGACGTACCTTGATGGTTCATCGCTTACTACAACAGGATTTGGGCGATTCATTAGGGTTCCAGCAGAGTCCGCAACCCAAAGGCTAAGAACCTATCTCTTTTAGCCGATGGCGAAACTGCAGTGCTAGTGGCAGTCCAAGGCATCTGACATGGGCTGCTAACGCAGCGAGCGATCAAACGAGTCAGCTCTAAAAGCTCATTTCTTTCGCTGCGACATGATGTCGCGCCAACTCGCCTGTAACTCACGCTCACGCGCATCAATGATGGCGAGATCATGAAAGGCTGCATCAGGTGCGGCACGCGCAATACGTAACTGCTCAAGTGCCGCAGGTAGCGCACCTGTAATGGCGTAGTACTCGGCCAGTGCCATATGTTGCAGCGCTATTTTGTTTTGATCGGCATAGGCACGCGCTAATGCTTTTTGTATCCCGGCATCTTGCCGATAAATCTGTGCTTGATCGCGCAAGAACAACGTTGCTTCCTGAGCCCGACCCGACGCCAATAACGCATCGGCATACTGCATCGCCAGGCCACGCGACAAAGGGAAGCGGTTACGACCATCGGCGGCAATGATGACCGCTTGTTGTGGCTGACCACTGGCCAGTGCCATGTCAATTTCCAAACTGAGTAACAGCACCGATGGCCCGAGCGATGGTTTACGCTCTATCTCGCTACGGATTTCATCAAGCAGCGTACGGGCCTGCGTTAATTCGCGTTGACGCAGCGCGATCATCAATAGCCCATAGCGCGCACCCAACACCTGCGCTCGTGTTCCCTGTTTGATTTGTTCGCTGAACAATGTCGATGCATCGCGCCAGCCGCGTGGTGTGTCATCTTGCAGCACCCTGAGTCGGCCTTTGATTAAAGAGAAATCCAGACTATCGACACGCTGACGGTACGGCATATCGCGTATGCGCGCCTCGATGTCGGCAATTCGCTCGGTGGTCAGTGGGTGGGTACGCAGCCAAGCGGGCATGTTGTCGCTACGATTACGACTGGCGTTTTGCAGGCGTCCGAAAAAATTCACCATGCCGGTAGTTTCAAAGCCACCTGCATTCAAAATATTCAGTCCGATCCGGTCGGCTTCGCGCTCGGCATCGCGACCAAAGCTGAGACGGCGTTGGGCCGCCACACCGGTACCACCCATCATCGCGGCCATACCCAGATCTGGACTGGAACGCATCGCCAGCGCACCAAGTAACAGGCCGGCGATCGGCAGCAAGGAATCCTGCTTCTGATTACCCACCATGCGCGCAATATGGCGTTGCGACACGTGTCCAATTTCATGCGCGAGTACCGAGGCCAATTCTGATTCGGATTGTGCTGCGAGTACCAAACCACTATTTGCGCCAATAAAACCACCCGGCAGCGCAAATGCATTGAGCGTTGGATCACGTACCGCGAAGAAAAAGAAATCGTAATCAGCCTCGCCACGTGCATCCGGGGTAGCGGCTAACAAGCTCGAACCAAACTGATTCAGGTAATCGAGCGTGGGCAGATCACTCATGTAAGCCGGATCACGCCGGATGCTATTCATCACCTCCTCGCCGACCTTGCGCTCCTGAAGTGGCGAGAGCTCGGCGCTGTCACTGCCGCCCAAGTTGGGCAGCGCCTGAGCGTGGATCGCCGCGGGTGTTAACAGCGCGGGCGCAGACAGCGCAAACAACGCGACCGTGAGCGCGCGGAGCCCGAATGAAAATCCTGCTAAACGGCGTGTAATAACCATGATGCTATGATACCCGCAACAGGTTTTTCACTCATCTCACCGATAGCCGCAACAGCTCAATCCATGAACGCGAAATCGAATCACCCCAAGCCCGATAACCACCACAGTGGACTCACGCATTTTGATGAGGGCGGTCAGGCACACATGGTTGATGTCGGCGCTAAGGGCGAAACACACCGCGTGGCCATTGCCAGCGGCATCATCAGCATGAAACCATCAACACTCGGCGTCGTGATGGATGGTACGGCGAAGAAAGGAGATGTACTCGGCATTGCGCGCATCGCTGCGATCATGGCGGCCAAGCGTACGAGTGACCTGATCCCGCTATGTCACCCACTTGCGCTAACCCGTGTCGCGGTTGAGTTCACCATTGACGAAGCAGATTCCAGCATCATGTGCAATGCACAAGTTGAGACGCACGGAAAGACCGGTGTCGAGATGGAAGCACTCACCGCAGTACAAGTCGGTTTGCTAACGATCTACGATATGTGCAAAGCGATAGATCGCGGCATGGTGATGTCCGACATCCGTGTAATGGAAAAGCACGGCGGGAAATCGGGGAGCTGGAAGGTGGAGTAGTGGGTGCTAACACCGAGGCTTATAAACTTCAGTGACAACGCGATGAAAATGCGAAAGACCTAGCTACGTCCCTTTAAGTCAGGCACTTGGCAACTCTCAGCAAGGTAAACGAGAAATGATAAAAGGGACTACATCGGCCACTCACTTTACGGCAATTAGCTCCCAGGTTAAATGAGTAATGCCCTCTTTGAAGAGAGAATTTTGCAAATTCCG
>JBJTXC010000156.1:0-4528 GCA_046082065.1 Burkholderiaceae bacterium | reverse complement strand
ATTCTTGAGGCATTGCCTACTTTTTTGGGTGCGGCGGATGAGTCTGTCGCCAGCGAAGCGCACAAGCTTTTTACCAAACAAGGCTTGGCGATCGAGTTGGGTATCAAGATCGACAAAATAAAAACGGGCAAGGCGGTACGTATTGACTACACGACCGCCAGTGGCGCCGCGCACGTGCTCGATGTAGACAAGCTGATTGTCTCGATTGGTCGTGTGCCGAATACCGATGGCCTGCATCCTGATGCTGTTGGTTTGAAACTCGATGAGCGCGGTTTCATCTCGGTGGATGAGCATTGCAAAACCAATTTGCCAAATGTCTGGGCCGTGGGTGACGTGGTGCGTGGCCCGATGCTGGCGCACAAAGCCGAAGAAGAAGGCGTGGCTGTTGCTGAACGGATTGCCGGTCAACACGGCCATGTGAACTTTGACTCCATACCGTGGGTCATTTACACCGCACCGGAGATCGCATGGGTCGGCAAGACCGAGCAGCAACTGAAGGCCGCCGGGGTTGCTTACAAAGCGGGGAGTTTTCCGTTTATGGCCAATGGCCGTGCTCGCGCGCTGGGTGATACCTCGGGCTTGGTGAAATTTCTGGCGGATGCACATACCGATGAAATACTTGGCGTACACATTGTCGGACCGATGGCTTCCGAGTTGATTGCCGAGGCCGTGGTTGCCATGGAGTTTCGGGCGTCGGCCGAAGATATTGCGCGCATCTGTCATGCTCACCCCACCTTGTCTGAAGCCACCAAAGAGGCTGCGCTGGCGGTGGATAAGCGAGCGCTCAACTTCTAAGCCGATGCGCGCACCGCGCAAGCATCGCCTTGGCCTGCACAGCTTGCGCGTTGTTGCGGCATTGCTTGTCACGCTGGTTGGGTGTGCTCATCAGCCCACCACGCCGGCAGGACAGATCGAGGTGTTGTCGACGACCAAAGGCAAACCGCTCACCGGTGCGGCGTGTGTGGTGAATAATTTGTCGGGCAGCTGGCAGATTACGACGCCGGGCACTGCCATCGTGGGTGAGCCTAACGGTGATTTGCGTGTGGTGTGCGAGCATCCCGGCTACCGATCTTCCGAGGTGATTTATCGCTTGCCAGGCAGCGCCGTGGGCAACAGCGGCACGCGTGTCAGTGTTGGCGTGGGTGGGGGTAGCTTTGGTGCGGCGAGTGGTGTGGGCGTATCGATGGGTATTGGCTTTCCATTGGGCTCGCTACGGCAGCGTTACCCGGCGCAGCTGACGGTGGATCTGACGCCACTGGGCGATGCGCCATGAATGTTGTTGAGTACTACGAGCGCGCACTGGCTGAGCGTGGTTACCGCGCCGATGCATCGCAGCGCAGCGCGGTCGACCGGCTGCAGCAATCGTATGACGAATGGGTTGCTTATCGCGCCAAGCGATCGACAAGACTGACCAAACTCTTGCGCCATCCGGATATTCCGCGCGGTATCTATTTGTGGGGTGGTGTCGGACGCGGTAAATCATTTCTGATGGACTGTTTTTACGCGGTGGTGCCTGTAGAGCGCAAGACCCGCGTGCATTTTCATGAGTTCATGCGCGAAGTCCATCATGCGCTCGACGAGCAAAAGGGGATGGAAGATCCTTTATGGGTGGTTGCAGAGCAAATCGCGCACCGATACCGGCTGATCTGTTTTGATGAGTTTCATGTCTCTGACATCGCTGATGCGATGATTCTTTATAACCTGCTGCAGCCTTTGTTTGACCACGGTGTGCAGTTTGTCATGACCTCCAACTACGCGCCGGACACGCTCTATCCCGATGGCTTGCATCGGGATCGGATGTTGCCGGCGATTGCGCTGCTGAAAGACAAGCTGGATATCCTGAATGTCGATGCCGGTACCGACTACCGCAAGCGCATCATGGAGCAAGTGACTGCGTATCACACGCCATTAGGTACTGCCTCGCACCAAGCCTTGCAGCGTGCTTTTGCGGATTTGGCTGAAGTGACCGAGGATGATCCCAAGATCAGGATAGAATCGCGTGATGTGCATTGCGTGCGCCGTGCGGGTGGCGTGGTCTGGTTTGATTTTGCGACGCTGTGCGGTACAGCGCGCTCGCAAAATGACTATCTCGAGATCAGCCGACGGTTTCATACAGTGATCTTGTCGGATGTGCCGAAGATGTCGGCTGAGATGGCGTCCGAGGCACGGCGCTTTACCTGGTTGGTGGATGTGTTGTACGACCACCGAATCAAATTATTGATATCGGCTGAAGTAGAGGCTGAGCTGTTATTCACGCACGGTAGTTTTGCGACAGAGTTTCAGCGTACCGTGTCGCGCATCATTGAGATGCAGTCGCGTGAATACAAAGAGAGCGAGCGCCGTAAATTGGCGAGCGTGATGTCCAGCCAGCAGGGCGGATGAGTGACACGAGATTTTTTTGATAGGACACGCTTCGGTGCGCAACATTAAGTTATTGACCATCACACTGAGCAGCTTTTTGCTGCTGAGCTGCATCGTGAGTCATGCACAGAGCATGACCCAGCCGGGCGCCGCAGAGCAGGCGCTGGCGACACAATTTCCACCGAAATCGATTGACTCAGTCGAGCGAGCCAACGCGGCGCTTGCCTTGGTGCCGGTGGCGCGTAACGAGATTGCGCGTCGGGTGGCTTATCTGCGTGCAAAGTGTTACGAGGATTTTTTCACTTCGTCGTGCCTGAATGATTTACGCGATACCGAGCGCGTCGCGACCAAAGCAGTGCGCCGGGTCGAGGTGGAGGCGAACGCACTACTGCGCCGCGAGCGTGCCGCCGAGCGTGATCGTGCAGTGGCAGAGCGCGAGCAACGTGCCGCCGAGCAGCGCGCCAAATCAATCTCGATCACGGGTACGGCGCGCAATGCAGATCAATCGGCCACCGACGAACCCGCTGCGCCAGCCGAATCAACGCCAGCCGAATCAACGCCAGCCAATGAGTCTCGACCCTGAACAGTTGCGGGCTCGAGTGGTTGCACTGGAGATCGAGCACCGAGATCTCGACGAGGCCATCGCGCGTTTGACTGATCTGCCCAACCGTGATGATCTGCTGCTTACGCGCATGAAGAAGCGCAAGCTGCAACTCAAAGATCAGGTACTGCAGCTGAAGATGTTGCTGGTGCCTGATATTCCTGCCTGACGCCTGATCTCATTTTGAGCGACGTTCCCGCCACCACCGATACGGTCGGTACGCATGATGCCGAGGTTGATGCACTCTTCTCGGCCAGCGGTCGGTTGGCTGAACATATCGCCGGGTTTCGCCCGCGCCAGTCGCAGGCTGATATGGCACGCGCAGTCGCGCAAGCGATCGCAACGCAATCAACATTGTTGGCCGAGGCCGGTACCGGTACGGGCAAGACATTTGCCTATCTGGTACCTGCTTTGCTGTGGGGCGGCAAGGTGATCGTGTCGACTGGCACGCGCAACTTGCAAGACCAGTTGTTCTTGCGCGATCTGCCTCTGGTGCGCAAGGCGCTCAACGCGCCGGTCAGTGTCGCGCTGCTGAAAGGGCGCGCGAATTATGTGTGTCATTTTCATCTTGAGCGCACGCAACAGAATGGCCGCCTGACCGCGCGCGAAGATGTGGGGTATCTGCGCGAGATCGGGCGCTTCATCAAGACCACGCGTAGCGGCGATAAATCGGAGCTGGCACGAGTACCCGAGAACGCCACGGTATGGCAATTGGTGACCTCAACCCGCGATAACTGTGCGGGTGCCGAGTGCAAGCATTACCAGGAATGCTTTGTCATGAAAGCGCGGCGCGAAGCACAGCAAGCTGATGTGGTGGTGGTCAACCATCATCTGTTCTTTGCAGACGTGGCATTGAAAGATACCGGCGTGGCTGAGTTGCTGCCTGCTGCCAACACGATTATTTTTGATGAGGCACACCAGCTGCCCGATACCGCGACCTTGTTTTTTGGTGAGACGGTATCCACCACGCAGCTGATGGAGTTGTGCCGCGATGTTTTAGCCGAGGGCTTAACACATGCGCGGGATGGCGCCGATTGGGGCATGCAGGTCGCGAGCGTAGAGAAAGCAGTGCGTGATTTGCGCCTGTGCTTGCCGGCTGAAGGTGCCAAGCTGGCACATCAGCAGATTGCAGAGAGTAGTGCGTTTTTTCCGGCGCTGGCGCACCTGCGCGCCATGCTGTCGCATCTGACCGAGGTGCTGGCCGGCCAAGCGGAGCGCGCCGAGACCATCGAGCAATGTCGTGTCAGAGCCTACGAGCTAGGCGCGATGCTGGATCGCTGGAACCCATCCATCGTCAGCGAAAGCGAGCAGCCAGATGTGTTGTGGGTGGAGGCGTTTTCGCAGGCGGTGCAGTTGCACCGAACGCCACTCTCGATTGCACCGATTTTCAACAAACAGCGCGAGGGCGCGCCACGCGCATGGATCTTTACCTCCGCAACGCTGGCGGCGAAAAATGATTTTTCTCACTTCACTTCGCAAATGGGTCTGGAGCTGGCCACGGCCAAGAGCTGGCCCAGCCCGTTTGACTACAGCCTGCAGGCCTTGCTGTATGTGCCAGCTAATTTG
>JBJTXC010000155.1:0-2204 GCA_046082065.1 Burkholderiaceae bacterium | reverse complement strand
CGCATGTCAAAGGCTCCGAGAAATCATTGCAATGACATGAATTATTGGGCCCGACGCCCGAAATTCAAGCCTGCACGCGCAGGCTTCATGCGCTCAGCCAACGCCAGGTCGCCAGCCCCGCAATGCAGAGCGCAATCGAGCCCAATAGATGCGCCCCGGAGTGCAGAAAGGCAGCGATGTATTCGCGCTGCTGCAGCAGCGTCATCGCCTCGGCGGAAAAGGTAGAAAACGTGGTCAGACCGCCCAGAAAACCGGTCACCGCAAGCAAGCGCCACTCGGGCGAGATGTGCGGCCAGTCATTGAAGAAACCCACTGCCATGCCGATCAGGTAAGCGCCGACCAGATTAGCGACCAGCGTACCCAGCGGCAGCGTGAGCAATCGCGCATTCAGCCAGAGCGACAAGCCCCAGCGTAGCCAGGCACCCAAACTGGCGCCCAGCGCGATCGACACGAGGCTTAGTGGGAGCGATCCCATTTCGCCATCGCCTCGTCGTCAGAGACTCTTGCATCCACCCAGCGCGCACCGGAGGGGGTTTGCTCTTTCTTCCAGAACGGTGCTTGGGTTTTGAGGTAATCAATCATGAACTCGCAGGCGTCGAATGCTTCACCTCGATGTGCCGAGGTGACCGCGACCAGCACAATTTGTTCGAGTGGCTTCATCGGACCCACACGATGAATCACCAATGCATCGAAAATTTCCCAGCGCGATTTGGCTTGATCGACGATGTCTTGCAGCGCTTTCTCGGTCATGCCGGGATAGTGCTCGAGTTCCATCTCGGCCACCTGCTCACCCTCATTCAGATCACGCACGGTACCAATGAAGGTGACCACCGCGCCTACTTTGGGCGAGTGCCGGCGCAGCTGCGCTATTTCGGTGTTGAGGTCAAAGTCTTCGGTTTGTACACGTACGGTCATCGGGTATGCGTGGTTGAGTGAATTGCTTGAACAGGCCGAGTCTAACCGCCCGTGACAGGCGGGAAGAACGCCAGCTCACAGCCTTCGCTGATCGGCGTATCTGACGCCGCCATGTGCTGATTACATGCGATGCGTAAAGCCTTGCCTTCGGCCAGCGCCTCAGCCCACACGCCGCCGCGGCTGCAAAGAAACGCACGTACCTCGCCGGCTGTCTTGACCTCGGTTGGTAGCGTGACAGATTCTGCACCGGTGCCGACTGCCTCGCGCAAGCTGGCAAAATATTTGAGTTGAATTTGCATGCTAGTAGAGCAGCTCGGAGAATGGCATGAAGTGTACGGTATCGCCCGGTGCAATCGCTTGCCCGGGTGGGTTGTCGACCAGGCCATCGCCCCACACGGTGGACGTCAATACCGCCGAGCCCTGGTTAGGAAACAGATCCAGCCCACCCTGGTCGTTGATACGCACGCGTAAAAACTCGTTGCGCCGATCTGGTTTGGGCCACGCGAAATCTGCCCGCATCGCGTAGCGCGTGGGCGGCTTGGGCTGAGCGCCTTGCAGCGCCTGGATGAATGGCCGCACAAAAATCAGAAACGTTACAAAGCTGGAGACCGGATTACCCGGCAGCCCAATGAAGAATGCGGGTGTTGGCGCACTACCGCGCCGCACCTCACCAAACGCGAGTGGCTTACCGGGCTTGATGGCGATTTGCCAGAGGTTTAGCTGACCCTCTGCTTCAACCGCAGGCTTGACATGATCTTCTTCGCCGACCGATACGCCACCCGAGGTAATGATCAAGTCGTTGCCGGTAGCAGCCTCGCGTAACGCCGCACGCGTGGCCTCGCGCGAATCGGGTACGTTGCCCAGATCGACAATTTCACAACCCAGCTGCTGTAGTAAACCACGCAGCATGAAGCGATTGGAGTTATAGATAGCGCCGGGCTTCAACGGCTCACCGGGCATCGCGAGCTCATCGCCCGTGAAAAATACGCCGACTTTCAAGCGACGATAAACAGGCAGTGTCGCCAGACCCACCGATGCGGCCAGCCCAAGTTCTTGCGCGCGCAAGCGCGTGCCACGCGCCAGAATCATGCTACCGGCACGAATATCCTCACCCTGGCGACGAACCCACTCACCCGAGCGCGGAGCATGCTGAACAGTTACTTGACCCGACGCTTCGTCATAGGCGCATTGCTCCTGCATGACGACTGCATCTGCACCAGCAGGAATACTCGCGCCGGGAAAAATTCGCGCCGCGGTACCCGGCGCGAGTGGCGCACCAACATGGCCGG
>JBJTXC010000154.1:0-5800 GCA_046082065.1 Burkholderiaceae bacterium | reverse complement strand
TAGATATGTTCAGTACCCTTGGCTACCCTAAAGACAGTATTCGACATATTCTTAACCGCTACAGCGAGAGCAATGTCGTGTCGGTTGCAGACCTGGAGCGTGGGCTTGGTCAGCGTATCGCTTTCCAGGTGCCAAACAATTTTACGATCGCCAGTGACTCGATCAATCAGGGCGAACCCGTGCTCTCCCTCTCCAGAAATAGTCCGATTGCGCGTAGCTTCATCAAATTAGTACAGTCTTTAACTGAGCAACCCAATCAATCTTAGTACAGCATGATCCGGCGCTTATTTAGCCGAGCTGCAGCCGTCTCGAATTAATACTGGCTACGTCTATGTACATGACCCAATCCGAGACTGATGTTCAGACGCCAGCGCGTGGCCGAGTCATCGCTGGCTACCACGCTGAAAATTTTGCTGATGATCAGGTCACGACTGATCCATTTGCGACCGACACGTACCGCGCACTGAGCCGGCGTTTGTATCACGCTATTTTTGAACGTATCGACCTGGAACGTTTGCAGCAGTTATCTGGCGAACAATTTCGTCGTGAGCTCGCGCTATTGATCGAACGAATTCTGGATGACGAAAAACTACTGGTCAATCAATCCGAACGTCGACGCTTGGTACAGGAAATGCAGTACGAGATGACCGGCTTGGGACCGATCGAGCCGCTACTGAATGACCCGACTATCTCCGACATTTTGGTGAATTCCCACCGCCAAGTTTATGTTGAGCGCAAGGGCAGGTTGGCACTGACGCCGATCCGCTTTCATGATGACGCGCACCTGATGCGTATCATCGAAAAAATCGTCTCGCGGGTGGGGCGTCGAATTGATGAATCGAGCCCGATGGTCGATGCGCGATTGCCCGATGGTTCTCGCGTGAATGCCATCATCGCGCCGTTGGCGCTGGACGGTCCGGTGCTGTCGATTCGCCGGTTCTCGGTGCAGCCGCTGACCATGAAAGATCTGATTGCGCAGCACACACTGACACCACAGATCGCCGAGTTACTTGAGGCATTGGCGTGTGCCAAGTTGAATATGTTGATCTCTGGCGGTACAGGTAGCGGTAAAACCACGTTATTGAATGTAATCTCGGGTTTTATTCCGGCGTCGGAGCGAGTGATCACGATCGAAGATGCCGCTGAACTGAGACTTCAGCAACCGCATGTGGTTCGGCTTGAAACCCGTCCACCGAATATTGAGGGACGTGGCGAGATACCACAGCGAGCATTAGTACGTAATGCGCTGCGTATGCGCCCGGATCGCATCATCCTCGGTGAGGTCAGGGGTGCTGAGGCGCTCGATATGCTGCAAGCCATGAATACCGGTCACGAGGGCTCACTCGCGACAGTGCATGCCAATACGCCGCGGGATGCCTTGTCTCGTCTGGAAAACATGATCAGCATGGCCGGGGCTCATTTGGGCTTGCGTGCGATGCGACAGCAGATCGCCTCGGCAATTACTGTCGTGATACAGCTGTCAAGATTGACCGATGGCAGTCGCAAACTGGTCAGCTTGCAGGAAGTGACCGGGATAGAGGGTGATGTGATCACCATGCAGGAAATTTTCAATTTTCGGCGCACGGGTGTGGCCAGTGATGGTCGCGTCAAGGGATATTTCACAGCGACCGGTAAGTGCCCTCAATTCGATCAACGTCTGCGCGAGTTTGGTATCCACTTGTCAGATTCGATCTATCAGCCGACACCGGCACTGGCTTGACACGAGGTGATGTCATGAATTGGCTCTATCTGGGTACGACATTATTCATTTTTATTGCAGTGGCATTTTTGGTTGAGGCGCTATGGCGATGGTGGTTCTCGACACAAAGCCACTCGGCCAAACGTTTCAATCAGCGCATACACGCTTTGGGTGGCGCAGACGCGGCGAGCGGCTACGGTGGTGCACTACTGAAACAACGCCGCTTTGCCAGACAAGCCGGCGTTGATCGTTTCTTACGTCAATGGCCAATCGCTGAATCACTTGATCAGCAGTTGCAGCAGGCAGGAAGTCAGCACAGCGTGGCCCGCTTGCTGGCGTATTGCGCAGCGGGCTTTTGTATCGGCCTGGTGATCGGCTCGACGATATTTATGCTGTGGTGAATAATGCTACTGGTTGCGATTGCCAGTGCGGTTATTCCCATCGTTGGACTGAGCCGGCAACGCCATGCGCGACTGCAGCAAATTCAGCGGCAGTTACCCGAAGTGGCTGACTTGATCGCGCGTAGCCTGAAAGCTGGTCATGCACTCCCTGCGACATTAAAAATGGTGGCCGATGAGATGCCGGAACCCATCTGCACCGAGTTTCGTCAGGTAGCAGATGAAATTCATTATGGGCTTGGTTTGCCGTCCGCATTACAACGACTAGCGCAGCGCGTACCCGTGGATGACCTGCGCTTTCTGGTGATCGCCGTACTGATACAGCGCGATACGGGCGGTAACTTGGCTGAGCTCATGCAGAACATGTCACATCTGATTCGCGAGCGGCTGAAACTGCTGGGTCGCGTCAAGGCATTGGCTGCTGAAGGATTACTGTCTGGTTGGATCTTGTTTCTGTTACCGATTGGTATGGCGTTACTACTGTATTTCGTTAACCCCGGCTATCTCGGGCGCCTGGTTGACGATCCGTTTGGCAAGATGATGCTCGGAATGGCGGCGATACAAATGCTGCTTGGTGGTGTTTGGATGCGTCATATTGTTCAAATTCGGGTATGACCACAAGCCACAATTCAGAAGAAAGACTCAAGACATGAGTACTGACACCCTGCTTCTTCTTGCCGTGATATTCATTTCGGTCGCTAGCCTGTCAGCGTGGCTGGTGGGCTGGCTAAGTCACAGCCGGATCAGGCAGCGCATCGCCGATACCATGAGCGGCGACCCAGCCTTGTCGTCTTCTCACCGTTGGCGTGAGCGCTTGGCGAGTGTGATTCAGCCGTTAGCCAAGCTGTCTTTACCTGCCGAAGGATGGGAGCAATCACCGATACGGATTGCCTTCATCAATGCCGGCTGGCGCCATCACGCGGCGCCCACTATTTTTTTCGGCATCAAGACTTTGCTTGCGTTCATGTTGCCGACGCTGCTGATATTGCTCGGTGGCGAGCGCGTACTCGCAGCAGGTAGCAGCATGCTGATGTATGTCGTGATAGCCGCCGCCGTCGGCTACTACCTGCCTAACGTGGTACTGCGACAGCAAATTATGCATCGTCAGCGCGAGGTCTTTGAATCATTTCCCGATGCGCTCGATTTACTGATTATCTGTATCGAAGCCGGCATGGGTCTTGATCAGGCGATTGCCAAGGTCGCAGCCGAGATCGATATTAAAAGCAAGGTGCTGGCGCAGGAGCTGTCGCTTGTACTGATCGAGTTGCGTAGCGGGTTCTCCAGAGAAGTCGCACTACGTCATCTGGCGCTGCGTACGGGTGTTGAGGATATCGATTTACTGGTCGCGATGATGATACAAGCAGATCGCTTTGGTACCAGTATGGGTGATTCGCTGCGAGTCCATGCTGATAATCTGCGTACCAAGCGTCAGCAGCGCGCGGAAGAGGCCGCAGCGAAGATCGCCGTCAAGTTGCTGATGCCGCTTATCTTCATGATCTTCCCGACCCTCATGCTGGTATTAGTCGGGCCGGCAGTCATTCAAATCTATCGGGTACTGCTACCCGGCCTCGCGAGCTAACGCCGGTATCTCAAGGCTTGAATAAAAGATTTTTCACTAGCCGATGGAGGCTAATTGGCTTGCCTTCATTCGTGACGCCAGCAGTTTTCCTTTACGCGCGCGCTTGCCGATATGATGCGCAAGGTCAGATCCCGACAGATTGGTCTCTTGCGACTTGCCACTACGCGGACTGGTACCAATCACACGTACGCCTTTTTGGCTGATGGGTTCTGCCGCCAGCAAGCGTTCTTTGTCATCGAGTTCCATCAGCGTGACACCGCGTCCACCGGCGGGCTGGTGCTTGATATCACTCAGACCAAACACCAATAATCTGCCGCGTTCCGACAGACACGCCAAGGCACTCGCGTTGGCAGCAATCACTCGTGGCATCAGCGGTTCATCGCCTTCATCCATCGTCATGAAGGATTTGCCACCTTTTTGTCGAGACACCAGATCACCCGCCTTGGCAGAAAAACCGAACGCCGCCGTCGATGCGAGCAGCAACGGGGTGGTTGCCGCGCCTGCAAAGTAATGCAGTAGTCGAGTGCCCGGCTCAAGCTCGATCAGTGTCGTTACAGGCACGCCATCGCCACGCGCACCGGGTAGCTGCGTTACTGCGATTGAATACACCCGGCCATTCGAACCAAAGGCGAGCAAGGTATCCACCGTACGGCATTCGAAAGCGGCATATAGCGCATCGCCCGCCTTGAAACCGAACTGCTGCGCATCATGGCCATGACCCTGACGCGCACGCGCCCACCCTTTTTGGGACAGCACGACGGTGACGGGTTCATCGATCAGTTTTTGCTCAGCGATGGCGCGCTCGGCTTCTTCGATTAAGGTGCGGCGCGCATCACCATATTGTTTTGCGTCGCTTTCAATCTCTTTGATCAGCAGCTTTTTCATTGATGCCGGCTGATCCAGCAGGTCTTGGAGTACCACTTTTTCTTTGCGAAGCTCGGCGAGCTCTTGTTGCACCTTGATTGCCTCGAGGCGCGCTAGCTGACGCAGGCGAATTTCAAGAATATCTTCTGCTTGCCGTTCAGATAGCTTGAAGGCTTTCATCAGCGCGGGTTTGGGCTCATCCGATTCACGAATGATCTTGATTACCTTATCGATATTCAGCAGTACCGCTTCGCGGCCTTCAAGAATATGGATACGGTCATCAACCTTGCCAAGCCGATGCTTGGTACGACGCGTCACCGTATCAAAGCGAAAGCCTATCCACTCGCGTAGCACATCGCCCAAAGCTTTTTGTCTTGGGCGACCATCCGCGCCGATCATCACCAGATTAATTGCTGCGTTGTTTTCCAGCGAGGTGTGCGCCAGCAGCAGATTGCTGAACTCTTCCTGATCCTGATTCTTTGACTTGGGCTCGAACACCAAGCGCACTGGCGCCTCGCGGCCTGATTCGTCGCGTACCGTATCCAATACACCCAGCAGCGTTTGCTTGGTGGCGAGCTGTTCGGGGCTGAGGCTTTTCTTGCCAAGCTTGACCTTGGGGTTGGTTAGTTCTTCAATTTCTTCCAGAATTTTTTGTGCGGAGGTGCCCGGCGGAAGCTCAGTGACCACCAACTGCCACTGACCACGCGCGAGATCTTCGATTTTCCAGCGCGCTCTTACTTTCACGCTGCCACGTCCGGCTTGATAAATCTCGCTGATTTGCGCAGGCGGTGTAATGATTTGCCCACCACCCGGAAAATCAGGGCCGGGGATCAATTCCATCAACGCGTCATGCGATAGCTTGGGGTTCTTGATGAGTGCAATTGCTGCTTCGGCTACCTCAGTCAGGTTATGCGATGGGATTTCCGTGGCGAGACCCACCGCAATACCTGATGCGCCATTCAACAGTACAAACGGCAGCCGCCCAGGTAATAGCTTGGGCTCTTCGCTCGAGCCGTCGTAGTTGGGCACAAAATCAACCGTACCCATGTCAATCTCATCGAGTAACAGACGAGAGATCGGTGTCAATCTCGCCTCGGTATAGCGCATCGCCGCAGCGCCATCTCCGTCACGCGAACCAAAATTGCCATGGCCATCGACGAGCGGGTAGCGCAGCGCAAAGCTTTGTGCCATTCGCACCATGGCGTCGTATACCGACTGATCACCATGCGGATGGAGCTTGCCGAGTACGTCGCCTACGAC
>JBJTXC010000153.1:0-2065 GCA_046082065.1 Burkholderiaceae bacterium | reverse complement strand
CGTCGTGCCGCTCAGCTCGTCGATGCTGCCGGCGCGGTACCAGACCATATTCACCACCGTCGGTGCGCGATGATCTTCTTTCACGATCAGCTTCAAGCCATTCGCCAAACGAAACTCATACGTGTCGGCAGCGGCGAGCACCCATGCTGGCATGAACAGTGTCCAAAGCAATGCGGCCTGCAGCAACGCGAACGGGCTCGGCATGTACTTGAATAAGTTTTTACGTGTGATGACCATGAGGTGGCTCTGTTAAAATCGAATGCTTCTGATGGGTGATGCGAGGGGGCAGATTCTATCTGTTGTCGTCGCTTACCGCAGGGGACTCTCAAACACCTCGCCGGATGTTCAGCTTCTTCAAGAAAAACCCGCCCACGCCTGCTGCGCAGAACACTGCAGCTGCCGCGTCGCCGCTTCCCGAAGACACACCGCTAGATCCCGTAGAGGCCAAGCAATCTTGGCTAAAGCGCTTGAAGACCGGGTTGGTTCGAACCTCGTCGAATATCTCCACACTATTTACTGGTACGCGTATTGATGATGCGCTGTATGAAGAATTGGAATCCGCGCTGTTGATGGCCGATGCCGGCGTGAAAGCAACCCAGTTCCTGCTGGATGTACTCAAACAAAAAGTCAACACTGAAAAACTCACCGACAGCTTGCAAGTAAAAACAACGTTGCGTGAGTTGATGATTCATCTGCTACAGCCTTTGGAGAAGCCGCTCGAACTTGGTCGCGAGAGCCCGCTGGTGATCATGATTGCTGGCGTCAATGGTGCTGGCAAAACCACGACGATAGGCAAGCTTGCCAAGCATATGCAGCGCCAGCAACAAAAAGTATTACTCGCCGCAGGCGATACCTTTCGCGCTGCAGCGCGTGAGCAACTCACCGTGTGGGGCGAACGCAATGATGTAGCCGTGATCTCGCAAGCCTCGGGTGATCCGGCGGCAGTCGCGTTCGATGCAGTGCAGGCAGGTCGGGCGCGCGGTATGGATGTGGTGATGATCGATACTGCGGGTCGTTTACCCACGCAGCTGCACTTGATGGATGAGCTGAAAAAAATCAAGCGCGTCATTGGTAAAGGCCTGTCGGGCGCACCGCATGAAGTGTTACTCGTCATTGACGGCAACACGGGGCAAAACGCGCTCGCGCAGGTAAAGGCATTTGACGATGCGCTGCAACTCACCGGTCTCGTCGTGACCAAGCTCGATGGCACGGCCAAAGGTGGTGTACTCGCGGCAATCGTCAAACAGCGCGCGGTGCCGGTTTATTTTATTGGTGTTGGCGAAGGCATTGATGATCTGCAGCCATTCGTTGCCAGCGAGTTCGTTGACGCGTTGTTGGGTTAAGTTTTTGCATCGTATGTCCATTATTTCTTTTTCTCATGTCGCGAAACAATACTCGGCTGGCGTGTCCGCGCTGAGTGATGTGTCGATGGAGATTGCCGAGGGCGAGTTGGTTTATCTCGCTGGGCCCTCGGGCGCGGGCAAATCAACCCTGCTCAAGCTGATCGCGGGCATTGAGCGCCCAAGCGCCGGGCTGCTGCTGGTGAGCGGGCAGGATATGCGTAAGCTGAACCGCACCACGCTGCCTTACTGGCGGCGCATGCTGGGGCTGATCCTGCAACAGCATCGATTGCTGAATGATCGCAGTGTGCTGCAGAACGTCATGCTGCCGCTACTGGTGAGTGGTGCGAGCATCAAAGAGGCCGCGCAGCGTGCACGTGTCGCGCTGGATCGAGTTGATCTCGGCAGCAAAGTAGATTTACTGCCGCAAGCTTTATCCGGTGGCGAGCAGCAACGTGTGTCGATTGCTCGCGCCATCGTGCATAAACCTCGCATCATTCTGGCTGACGAACCGACTGCAAATCTTGATCGCGACAGTGGGAAGCGTGTAATGGATATGCTTCAAGCTTTCCACACCGCCGGCGTGACTTGCATTATTGCCACCCATGATGAACGTCTGCTGCATAACGCAGATCGCGTCGTGCTGCTGGATCTTGGGCGCGTGATTGCCATGCATGATGCGGCCAGCGAGGTGGGCGCATGAACTGGCTGCGTGAACACTGGCG